>NZ_VPDG01000002.1:300000-438368 GCF_013417805.1 Acinetobacter sp. YH12226
CGTTTAAATTCGTCTGGGCACCGCTCATTGATGAACTTCCTGTCCCTTTTCTGACCAAGGCTCTGGGACGTCGTCGTGCATGGTTGCTGATTGCGCAGATTCTGATTGTCTGTGCCATTTCCATTATGGCCTTTTCTGATCCGGCTTTGGGTGCCACACATTTACAGCAAATGGCGCTCGGTGCTGTCCTGCTTGGTTTCTCCGCAGCAACGCAGGATATTGTGATTGATGCCTACCGGATTGAGCTGGCGGAAACCCAGATGCAGACCGTATTGGCTTCCACCTATAATGCAGGTTACCGGATCGGGATGATTGTGGCCGGTGCTGGTGCCTTGTTTCTTGCGGCCTATTTGGGAACTGCGAAAGGCAACTATATCTATGATGCCTGGAAATGGACCTATCTGGCGATGGCTGCTGTCATGCTGGTCGGTATTATCACCACACTGTCCATTCGGGAGCCGCAGGTTAACCGGGTACGCAAACACTATGTGCGCAGTGATTATTTCCGTTTAGTTGCGGTGTTTTTTGTGGCGGTGATCAGTTTTGTTCTGAGCTATATCTATTCGGGCAATCTGGTGGCCAGCATCACCGAACAATTCGCCATTCAAGATACCTTTGCCTTGTTCTGTTTTGAAGCTTTGCGCTTTGTTGGCTCGGGTGCAGTGGCCTTTGCGATTGGTGCAGGCTTGGTAAAAATGGGTGCGGTTAACAAGCAGATGGCCTATGAAACCTGGGTCAATCCGGTTGCAGATTTCTTTAAGCGTTATGGCTTGAAACTTGCATTGGTGCTGTTATTGTTGATCGGTTTTTATCGGGTTTCCGATATTATTGCCGGCGTCATTTCCAATGTGTTCTATCAGGACCTGAATTTCAGTAAAGAACAGATTGCCGAGGCCGTTAAAGTCTATGGGGTGATTTTCTCTTTAGTCGGTGGTTTCCTTGGCGGGCTCTTGGCCCAGAAGATGAACATCATGAAACTGATGTTTGTCGGCGCCGTACTGGCCTGTTCCACCAACCTGATTTTTATCGGACTGGTCAAGTCTGGTGAAAAACTGGCAGCTGTTGAAGTTAAAGCCGGTAATCAGGTTTATCAGGCAGAGACCGATGAAGTAGGTTACTGGAAGCTGGATATCCCAAGTGCAGTGCTGGCGCAGAGTAAACAGCTGCAAGTGACAGCCGCTTATCTTAATACAGATAATACGAATCAAGCACCAGTGCAGGTCATTATGCCGTATTTGACTGCAGAACAGGGCAGCACCCAGTTACAGATCCTGCCGATCACCAGTGACAATACCATCACTGTAGCTGAACAGGACAAGACCATTGTAGTGCGCGGCCAGTATGTCGGTAAAGCACTGCAAGAGAATCAAAAGATTGTGTTGCAAATCAACGATCAGAATATTGATGCAAAACTGGAAAGCGAAGGCGTATTTACTGCCGCGATTCCTGCACAACAACTGATTCAGTCACCTGCACATATTATCAGTGCCGTCCTGATGCAAGATGGTCAAGCACTACAGCAAACCATACATGTTTATCAGGTCAATGATCACTTGGCCAGTACCCAGAATCTAGATCTCGATATTCAGCCTTTAGCGGTCGTAGATGGCAGCAGTTCAGATACAGTCGAAGTCAGTGGTAAGGTAATTAAACCTTATAGCGACAAGTGGCTTTATTTTGCTATTATTGTCGACAATCTGGCTGCTGGGCTGGCTGGTGCTGCGTTTATTGCATTCTTGTCGAGCTTGACCAGTGTGTCTTTTACCGCTGTTCAATATGCGATTTTTAGCTCACTCATGACTTTGACCCCTAAGATTTTAGGCGGATATTCGGGTACTATAGTCACCAATATCGGTTATCCGAATTTCTTCCTGATGACTACTCTAATCGGGATTCCGATCCTGATTCTGGTGGTTTGGGTCGCAAAACTGCTCGGTGAACACCAACAACAATCTGTACAGAAGGATGATTAATATGCGCATGCTGCATACCATGTTACGTGTAGGCAATTTAGAACAATCTCTCAAGTTCTATACTGAAGTACTTGGCATGACTTTGCTTCGTAAGCGTGATTACGAAGAGGGCCGTTTTACCCTGGCTTTTGTCGGTTATGGCGATGAAGAGAATCACACCGTACTTGAACTGACGCATAACTGGGATACAGACAGCTATGAACTGGGTAATGCCTATGGTCATATCGCAATTGCAGTCGATGATGCTTACAAGGCGTGTGAAGAGATTAAAGCGCGTGGCGGTAATGTGGTGCGTGAAGCTGGGCCAATGAAAGGTGGCGTGACTGTAATTGCATTTGTTGAAGATCCAGATGGCTACAAGATCGAGCTGATCCAGCAAGACAACAATGCACGTAATAACTAAGTGTGACGTAGCGAGATATATGAAATGCATTCATGTATAGATGAAAATATTACATCAATCTGAGTGCATAGCATGGGCCCGGCATCTGTTAAGATAGCCGGGCATTTTTATATCAAACAATAAAATCTGAGGGATTATAGGGATATGCTTAAGTTCTTGGCATTGGATCGGTTTACGATACTGTTGTTTGTGATGGTTTTGCTGGCCAGTGTGCTGCCAGTTTCGGGGCAGGCGGCTGAAGTCTTTGGCTGGGTGACGACAGGAGCGATTGCCATCCTGTTTTTCCTGCACGGCGCCAAACTGTCTCGTGAAGCTGTGGTGCAAGGCATTATGCACTGGAAATTGCATACTTTAGTTTTTGCGCTAACTTTTGCCCTGTTTCCGATTCTCGGGCTTTTGGCCAAGCCGATTTTATTACCCATGCTCGGACAGGAACTATATTGGGGTTTCCTGTTTATGTGTTTCCTGCCATCCACCGTGCAGTCCTCGATCGCCTTTACTTCAGTGGCTCATGGCAATGTCGCCGGGGCGGTATGTAGTGCCTCTTTTTCCAATCTGATCGGTATGTTTATTACTCCATTATTGGTAGCATTTTTTATTCTCGGTCAATCTGATCATGGTTTTGATCCGACTTCTTCGATTATCCAGATTACACTGCTGCTCTTGGTGCCGTTTATTTTAGGACAGATTCTGCGTCCATGGATCTATCCGCAAATGATGAAAATGCCAAAAATCGTCAAGGTCTTCGATCAAGGCTCGATTTTACTGGTGGTGTATGGCGCTTTTAGTAGCGCCGTCGTGGCCGGGCTGTGGAATGAAGTGAGCTTGAGTACCTTGTTGTTGCTATTGCTGGCTTGCTCGGTGTTACTCACCATTGTGATGTTATTATCACTTTATATTCCACGCTGGCTGGGCTTTAGCCGCGCTGACCAAAAAACGGCATTCTTTTGTGGTTCCAAGAAAACCTTGGCCAGTGGAGTGCCGATGGCGCAAATTTTATTTATTGGCCAGCCGCTGGGCATGATTGTCCTGCCGATCATGATTTTCCATCAGATTCAGTTAATGGTCTGCGGGATTATTGCCAATCTGTGGGCCAAAGAGAGTGAATCAGAAGCTGAAGAATAATTCGCATATTGAATTCGTTTCACGTATAATAATGCCCACTTGTTGTGCTTAGCTCTGACGGTATCCGTCTCGGTGGGCCAAAAGAATGGTCTGTTGTGGTGTTGATCTGCATGAACGATGTTCCTGCTTCCTCATTTGAGAGTGATCAATAGCGATGACAGCTAAACCTTCTTGAATCTAATGGAGTAATCGACGATGCGCGCCGATATTCACCCAAAATATGAAACTTTAGTTGCTACTTGTTCATGTGGTAACGTAATCGAAACTCGTTCAGCTCTTGGTAAAGAAACTCTTTATCTAGACGTATGTTCAGCTTGCCACCCATTCTACACTGGTAAGCAAAAGAACGTTGACACTGGCGGTCGTATCGACAAGTTCAAACAACGTTTTGCTGGTATGTCACGTTCTGTTAAACGTTAATACCCAAAATGAAAAAACGGGCTTTAAGCCCGTTTTTTTTGTGCCTGCAATTTAGAAAATTATCATTCGATTTTCTAAATGCACAGGCTTGTACAAGATCTTAGTGATCTTGTACATCAATCAAATGATCAAGTTTTTTCTGGAAATAATTCCCCTGAATAAAGCGGGCATCCACGTTCCAGGCATTCGCGAACAGTGTCATATCATTTAATTCACGGATCAGAATATTGAGTGGCTTGATTTCATTGTAGCTGGTAATTTTTTCCTGTAGTTGCTCAATCTCGGTATCTTTATTGAGCATATTGGTTAAGTTTGAATGTAAGCTGACACCATCCAGTTCCAGTTCGCGCAGTAAATTTGGACTGTACATGGATTGACCAAAATCACGAAGTGCAATCAGCGCACCATGTTCATACAGCACGCGTAGATATTTTTGTGCATCTTGCTGATTCAGTAAAATATCTTCTTCTGAGAATTGCAAGATTAGCGGGTGCTTCACTTTGCTGCGAATAATCGTAATCAGCTTGGAAATAAATTCCGGGAAGGTGCGGTCTTTAAATAGCACGGCACGGTTCAAATTGACAATTAAGCTTGCATCAGGATACTGGGTAATAAAGTTGTGTAGCTGTTTACTGGCCTCAACCAGAATCCAGCGATCCAGTTTAATGGACAGTTCATCATCTTCATGAAGTTCTAAAAGGCTAGAGATATCCTGCCATTTATTCTCAAAAATAAAGCCACTGGTCACTTCATAGGTATATAAACGCGTATCTTCTTTATCATAGAGTTGCTGATACTTTAAATGGATCTCGCCACGTTCTAGACATTCACTTAAGGCTTTCAAAATAGAAGGTGTAGCGTTAGGAATAGAGGTGACTGCTGGACTGACAGCTGCAACTGTTGAGCTGGTAACTGGTGTTTCAGCAACACTGAAGTCTATACTCGGCATATCTAAAGAGCTTGGACTGCTCAGTGAGGCTGGAATGTCGAGTTTAAATTCAGGTACAGCTTCTGCTTGAGGTAAAGATGTCGAGAATGCTTGTCCAATCAGCGTATTGCAGTGCATTTCATCCTGTAAACCCTGTTCAAGCGTGACATAGCCTAAGCGCAAATTTAGAGGGAATGACTTTTGTCCCACTGTAATGAGTTGCGGTTTGCTTAAGGCATTTAAACTGATCAGTTTGGATTCAAGAATTGCTTTAGAGTCTGCCTGGAACAGACCGACAACGACATCATATTCCAGTTTAAACAGGGGAATATGGGTCTGTTCCTTGAGGAATTCTTTGACTGCATCAAAGTACCCATTAAAAGTGGTCCAGTCAGACTGTAGAACTTCCGGATCATATGCACTTAAAGAGAAAGTGACCAAGGCATTCACTGGTGCAGACTGCTTGTTCAGTTCACGTTTAAGTGACTGAAAAACGCTTGGTTTTCCAGGAGTCTTCTCAGAAGAAACTGTTTTAGATTGGGTATCAATGCTAATTTGCACTGCATCTTCTTCAGCAGTTGAAGGCAAGAATTCCAATTTTAATGGGTTAGATGCGGACACATGCGGATTCAGAGACTGAATCTCGACTCGACCTAAATCAAATTGACCCTGAGAGATCTTTTTGAAACGGGTTTTAAAATCATTCAAATCTGAAGGCTGGAGCAGATCCAGAAGCGGTAGACCAATAATCTCATCTTCATTTTGCAAGCCAAACAGTTTCAGGTAGTCCGCATTGGCCTGAATGTGAATCCCTTCCTGAATGGTGGCAACAGCACGGTTGCTGTCGTCTACTAAAGATTGTGCCTGAATTTGTGCTGTTTCCAGCTCAGTCATTAAATGTTGCTGAGATTGTGACAAACGGCTAAATGACAATGCTCGGACCAGTCCCACATAAAAGCGTTCCAAGTAGTCGAAGTTGAGAATGTCATATACCCCTTTACGGATATATTGCGCATACTGTTCAGCCTGATAATCATCCGGTTTAAGCAAAATCATCGGAAGGTCAGGTTGCAGCGAAAGGCGCACCAAACTTAAGGCCTGTTCATATTTCAGATCGTAGGCACGCCCAAAAATAATCAGATCCCAGTTGAAATTTAATTGTTTTTCAAAAGATTGCAGATCATCCAGCAGGACAGCATCTACCTGATAATCATGACTGGTCAGCAGATCACGGATTTGGTTATATCTAATTTGATTATCATCAATAATCAGTAAACGTGTTTCAGTACGTTTTAACTTTTTAGACAATAATGGATTTCTCACTTCAATGCTTCCCATAAATCATGATTTCTGCTTTCATTCATATGCTGATCGATAAAGTTTTCGATTATCTCTTCTTCCTGATCATTCAATAATTCATAATCAAAACGGATGAAACTCTGCGTAATCAGTTGTGCTTTGGTTAGATAGATTTTGAGTTCTTCCTGACCGAGACGTAAATGAATCGTTTGTTTTTCCCTAAACATCTGGGAGCCAGACACGATGAGACTGGTCGAAACCTGATCCAGTTGCGTCATTTTCACCAAGAGTGCGGGTTGATAATTGACATGATGACGTTCAGTACGTGCATAGGCCGCGCAAGGAAAGAGTTCTTGTGCCAGAATTTCCAGCCCGATTTCCAGGCTCTTGTCAGTGGACTGCTTGATCCAGCGAATCACACCGCCACGCCACTGGCTCTGGGTTTTTTCCTGAACCAGAATAAATTCACCGGTTTTTAAATTGGCAGGCGTAACACCGGTCCATTTAATCCGGTAACCATTGACACTAATATCCAGAACTTCAGCGCTATGAATCTGTTTTGTTTCACGATCAAGCGCCTTGATACTGCTAAAGGCACTTGGAATCGTATTTTCCATAGAGCTGACAAAACTGCTTTCGCTCTGGAAATTATAATTGGCATCGAGTTCCAGAGTTTCGTTGAAGTTTTTACCTTTAGACAGGTAAAAATGCGCCACGCTTAAGCCAAAGCAGATATTGATCTGTGCTGAATATTCATAACGTTCATGACGACGCTCGACATTGTTCGAGAGCAGATTGTAGATATGAAAATGCAGTGCAGGGGTCAGGAACAGTTTTTCATTTCGCGATAGATACTGGGCATTTTTGCTTTGAGTACCCGTTAAATGATCCATCAGATTCTGTGTGGAAATATAGAAGCTCGGCTGAAACTGTGGCTCTTGATGGGAATTAAAGATCGGCGGATGATCTTTGCTGGCATCGACCACATAACGGGACAGCGTGGTTTCCTTCGGCAGGATCTGTACCAGTTTGGCCCAGTCAAAACTGCATAGATACAGGCCCTGAATTTCTGCAGGCCGGATCTGATGAGTATTGAAGATATCCAGTAAAATCAGCTGTGCATAGGCATGTGCAATGTTCTGGATCTCATGCTGGGTACCTAATACCTGATTGATATTGCTTTGATAGAAATTATTGTCTATTGCACATTCAAGCAGTTGATGGGCAGCCAGCCATTGTCCCAGACCTGGCGTGCTATACAGCATATGCTGTTGATATAAAAGAAGTGTGAGTTGTTGCAGGGCATAATAAATCGATACCATCCGGGCAGTTTGAATGCTCTTCTTTTTGCCTAGAGAAAATAGCGAAAACTTCTGATGGGTCAGCTGATGATTACAGCGTTTGACGATATCAATATAAATTTTGGCAAAATGACTGCGC
This sequence comes from Acinetobacter sp. YH12226, assembly GCF_013417805.1. Taxonomy (GTDB): domain Bacteria; phylum Pseudomonadota; class Gammaproteobacteria; order Pseudomonadales; family Moraxellaceae; genus Acinetobacter. Next base: position 307,589 of record NZ_VPDG01000002.1, read on the forward strand.
AGCAGCATGGCCAGTTCAATGATCTGGTCATTCCGGTCGGAAGTGATCAGGCCCTGATTGACGAAATGCTTTTCCAGACTGGTCAGTACATTTTCAAGGGTGGGATGCAAGACCTGAATCAGGTCAAAGCGCAGGGTTTCTGTACATTTCAGCTCGGAAACTTCCAATAAGGCATTAAACAGGGATTTGGATGAATTCCCCAGCTGTAGAATCGAAATCCCCGCAACCCATTCCTGCAAAGCCTTGGCAGTGGTTGGGCAAAAGCTCAACTGCTCTCGTTTAAGTTCCGTCGGTGTCTGAAAAATGTCTGAAGTATGCGTGCTCATCTTTATTATTTAACTCAAAAATGTTGAAACCCCAAAAAGCGGTGTCTTATTCTTCTCGCCCGCTATTTCTCGAACCAGTTTAGGAACCAAATACCCCGGAAGGTTCGCTAAAACTTCTGTATAAATCTCATTAATATGGTCAGGCACCAAATCAAAATGATGCGCACCTTTTACTTTATCAAGTACATGTAAATAATAAGGCATGACCCCGGCATCAAACAAGCGATAGCTTAAATCCACTAAAACCTGAGCAGAATCATTCACCCCGTTTAATAAGACCGCCTGATTCAGAACGGTGATCTGCTGTTGAACCAGTTGGTTTAAACGCTTGCAAGTGAAGTCATCCAGCTCCGATGCATGGTTTGAGTGTACCACCAGAATAATACGTAGCCTACTGTTTTTTAACATGCTAAGTAGCTCTTCGTCGACTCGGTTGGGGATCACAATAGGAACTCGTGAATGTATTCTTAAGAATTTGAGATGTGGTACTGATTCTAGTCGTTCAATCCAGGTTTTTAATTTCCGGTTCGATAAGGTTAATGGATCACCGCCGCTCAGAATTACTTCATTAATATCAGGCTGGCTTTCCAGATATTGCTTGATATTTATCCAGTCTTCGTTTTTAGGCAGATTTTCCTGATAGGGGAAATGTCGGCGGAAACAATAACGGCAATGCACGGCACAGGCACCAGTCAAGGTCAGTAAGAAACGGGATTTATATTTGTGCAGTACGCCGGGTTGCTGATTGGCCTGTTCTTCGCCCAAGGGGTCGGTAACAAATCCTGGATGTTCTTCTAGTTCCAGATGATGGGGCAGCACTTGTAAAAGCAATGGGTCTATAGGGTTTCCGGCCTGCATTTTGCCCACAAAAGCACGTGGTACGCGCAGTTTAAACTGCTCAGAAGCTAAAATGGCACCTGAGAGCAGTTGCTCTGGTGCAAGTTGCAGTACTTCAAGCAGTTCGCGTGGATCAGTGATCAGGTCGCTGAGCTGTGATTGCCAGTTTTGTTCTTGATATAAATAGTTTGTCATGCCGGAAGATTAACAATAATAAGTGAGAGGACAAAGCCTGATGGGCGCAGTTTAACAGTTTGTGCGGAAGCGCAATAATCCACTGCGCTGTAAAATAAAGAGTGATTAAGCTATGCTGATCTTCGTGCTCGCCTGATGCTATTTTAACGTTGAGCAAGACATGAATAAACAAAGGATTTTCATGTCTGATTGTAACTTAAACAGCCTGAGCGGGTGAAAGCGGATTTTTTCATTGCGGCAAAGTGTATTGCTCATTTAGAATACGCAACATCAAATGAATGTGCATGTGGCAACTCAATGTTCGTGTCAGACTTGCTAAATGACATCGCAACAGCCCATAGCATCAATAGATTAAAGTTAGTAAGTTTGGAGTGCGCCAGTCATGGCCTATTATTCTACGAATGATTTCAAGTCAGGCCTTAAGGTTATGCTTGATGGTAACCCATGTTCAATCATGGAAAACGAATACGTAAAACCAGGTAAAGGCCAAGCTTTTAACCGCGTAAAATTACGTAACCTTAAATCAGGTAAAGTTCTAGAAAAAACTTTCAAATCAGGCGAGAACCTAGAAGCGGCTGATATCGTTGAAGTAGAAATGGAATACTTGTACAACGATGGCGAAATGTGGAACTTCATGGATCCTGTTACTTTTGAACAGATCGCAGCTGATAAAACAGCGATGAGCGATGCTGCAAAATGGTTAAAAGACGATTCAAATGAAAAATGTACCATCATGTTGTTCAATGGCGTGCCTTTAAACGTGACTCCACCGAACTTCGTCGTACTTAAAATCGTTGAAACTGATCCAGGTGTTCGTGGTGATACTTCTGGCGGTGGCGGTAAGCCAGCGAAACTTGAAACAGGTGCTGTGGTACGTGTTCCATTATTCGTACAGCAAGAAGAAAGCGTTCGTGTAGATACCCGTACTGGTGACTATTTAGAACGTGCATAATGGTTTGAAAATAGACTATTATCGAGAGGGATGATTTAAATCATCCCTTTTTTTATGCCAAAGTCTTAGAGGAAAAGCAAAAGAACAGGCGTAAAGTCGCAAGGGAAAACAGCAGTACCTCGAACAACAACAATCACGCTGATTTGTATGCATCACAATATGAGGGATTGAATGGAAACTTTACAAAAGAAGTCGACGCTGACTTCGAAAATGATTTGGCTTCTGGTAGCCATTGTGGGTGCAGTCTCTTTTGGAGTTCTAGCACTGAGTCGGGGTGAGCATGTCAATGCAGTCTGGCTGGTACTTGCCGCCGCCTGTGTTTATAGCATTGCTTACCGTTTCTACAGTTTGTTTATCGCCACCAAAGTATTTGAGCTGAATGAACGCCGTTTAACGCCTGCGCATCGTCTGGCCGATGGTCTGGACTATGTGCCGACCAACAAAAGCGTTCTGTTTGGCCATCACTTTGCAGCGATTGCCGGTGCAGGTCCTTTAGTCGGTCCGATCTTGGCAGCACAAATGGGCTATTTACCCGGTACGATCTGGCTGTTAGTCGGTGTGGTGCTTGCCGGTGCAGTCCAGGATTTTCTGGTACTGTTTATTTCCACCCGTCGTGACGGTCGATCACTCGGTGAGATGGCCAAGCAGGAACTCGGAACCTTTGCCGGTATTATCGTGATGCTCGGTGCCTTGGGCGTGATGATCATCATTCTGGCAGTATTGGCGCTAGTCGTTGTTAAAGCACTGACTAACAGTCCATGGGGTGTATTCAGTATTGCAGCCACCATTCCGATTGCGATCTTTATGGGCATCTACATGCGTTTTATCCGCCCGGGTAAAATTGCTGAAGTCTCGATTATTGGTTTTGTCTTGATGATGCTGGGCATTATCTACGGTGAAAACATCGCACAACATCCATATTGGGGTCCGTTCTTTACGCTTTCTGGCACTGAACTCACTTGGGCACTGATCATTTATGGTTTCATTGCATCGGTACTGCCAGTCTGGCTATTGCTTGCTCCACGTGATTATCTGTCGACCTTCCTGAAAATTGGCGTGATTGCAGGTTTGGCCGTGGGTATCCTGTTTGCCATGCCTGAAATGAAACTGCCAGCGATTACCAAATTCATTGATGGGACTGGTCCTGTATTCGCAGGTTCTATGTTCCCATTCCTGTTCATTACTATTGCGTGTGGTGCGATTTCCGGTTTCCATGCCTTGGTTTCTTCAGGGACGACACCGAAACTGGTCAACAACGAACGCGATATCCGTATGATCGGTTATGGCGGTATGTTGATGGAATCTTTTGTAGCGATCATGGCTTTGATCTGTGCTGCAATTCTGGATCCAGGAATTTATTTTGCGATTAACTCACCAGCAGCCTTGCTCGGTACTACCGCAGAAAGCGCAGCAGAAGCAGTGCGAACCCTTGGTTTTGTGGTAACCCCTGAAGCCTTGAATTTACTGGCACAGGAAGTGGGTGAGAACTCGATTCTGTCGCGTACTGGTGGTGCGCCAACTTTTGCAATTGGTATGGCGCATATCATCACCGAAATTTTCAACAGTCGTGAAATGATGGCGTTCTGGTATCACTTTGCGATTTTGTTTGAAGCACTATTCATCCTGACTGCTGTAGATGCGGGTACGCGTGCCTGTCGTTTCATGGTGCAGGATACTGTCGGTATTGTGATTCCAGCAGTAAAACAATCACATAATTTCTTCGGAAACCTGTTGGGTACTGCGGTTGCAGTGGCAGGCTGGGGCTTCTTCGTCTATCAGGGCGTAGTCGATCCACTCGGCGGGATTAACAGTTTATGGCCGCTGTTTGGTATTGGTAACCAGATTTTGGCTGCGATGGCGCTCATTCTTGGTACTGTCATTCTGTTCAAGATGAAAAAACAGAAATATGTGTGGGTGACAATTATCCCGACAGTGTTCCTGTTCATCACTTCCATGACAGCAGGCTGGCAAAAGATTTTCCACGAAAATCCAAAGATTGGTTTCTTGGCGCAGGCAGATCGTTTCAACACGGCGATTGCCAATAATGAAATCCTAGCGCCAGCGAAAACTGTGGCAGAAATGCAGACGGTAGCGATGTCGAACCAGATTAATGCTGCACTCTGTGCTTTTTTTATGATTGTAGCCTTTGTCATGTTGTTTGCTGCAATTCGCGTTATCCGTCGTGCATTGGCAAATCCTGAGCCATCTGTACATGAAGCAGAAGCGATTTATCGCGATCCTGAAGAGATTCAGCCAGCGAAAGGTCATTAAGGGGAATATTATGAATCTGAAGTTTGCCAAAAGCGGGAAAACGATGATTTATAAAATCATCAAGATGACCGTAATGTCACAAAAGGATTTAATACTGAATCCGAAAAACTGGTCGCGGATTGCGACCTTGTGGCAACGTTTGCAGCAAAGTTTCCGTCTGATGGTCGGTGTACCTGATTACCAGACCTATGTGGAGCATATGCGCAAGCATCATCCCGATCTGGAAGCCATGGACCCGAAAACATTTTATCGTCACTGTGTGGATTCCCGTTATCCATCTGCGGGCGGTGATATGAAGAAGTGTCCGTGTTAATCATTAATTCATAGCAAGCGCCTTTCGGGGCGCTTTTTTTTATCGTTAAAAATTAATATGAGGAATAGACGATCGCGTTAAATCTGAGGTCATTGATTGAGCTAGCGTAGAAAAGTTTTATTATAAAAATCCATGAAATCGCTTAAGTCTCTATACCTTTTAAGTATGATTCTTTTCAAATAGATGGATGAGCTCAGATTGGTATTTTGAGATTTGAGCGAAAAGAAAAATGATCTCTATTTGTGTCGATCATTTTATTTGTTTTCTGCGCTTCTTACTTCTTTTCAACCTGATCATTTTGACTCTTCTATTATTTAAATCCTCGCCATTTTCTAATCAGTATTTTTATTCAGTTACACAGACAGATGATTGATCTTTTGGGAAAATTTAAATTTCAGTGTATGTTAATCTTAGGCCATGTTTTATTAAGGAAATTATTGTGATCTGGGGCATGAAACAAAAGGAAAATAACGACATTGCACACATCAATACTGTGCTTGAACAAAAAATTGCAAGTTATGCACCCAAGATCCAGCGTTTTTTTGAAGAAGTTAATGCCATTGTGTTGGATAAGCAGGCCCAGACCACACTGGCACTCTGTTGTTTGATTGCAGGCGGACATGTCTTATTTGAAGATTTACCCGGATTGGGTAAAACTACATTAGCCAGCAGTCTGGCACATCTGGCTGGGTTAAAGTTCCAGCGGATCCAATTTACCAATGACATGCTGGCCAGTGATGTCATCGGTATTAACATGTTTAACCAGAAAGAACATCAGTTCGAGTTTAAACAAGGCCCGATTTTTACTCAGATTTTACTGGCAGATGAAATCAACCGTTGTAGTCCCAAAACCCAAAGTGCCTTACTCGAAGCCATGGAAGAAGGCTATGCCACCATTGATGGCGTACGCTATGCCTTACCGAAACCTTTCTGGGTGATTGCGACACAAAACCCGCTATTCCAAAGTGGTACTTACGCTTTGCCGGAATCCCAGCTAGACCGTTTCCTGATGCGTTTATCTTTGGGGTATCCATCACGCCATGCAGAAAAACTGTTATTACAGCAGGAATCCCGTTTTGCCCTGATTGCAAGTCTGGCGCATATTTTTACCGAAGATGAAATTCTGGATCTGCAAAGTCTGACGCATCAGATATTTATCAGTGAAGCGATTCAGGAATATTTGCTTGATCTAGCAGAAGAAACCCGTAAAAGCCGTCATGGACTTTCTACGCGTGGCCTTCTGGCCTTGAAGCGCGCAGCACAAGCGTATGCTTTGATTCAGCAACGTGCTTTTGTCACACCAGATGATGTGCAGGCTGTATTTGTCGCGGTGACTTCGCATCGTCTGGGTTTAAGTGAAGCTGAAACGTTTAATGTGATGCAACAGGTTGCGGTCAGCTAAAGGAGTCCTCTCTTGGATAAAACCTGGCAAAAATGGCTGGCCAAGCGCTTTCAATTCTCACAGCAGAAACAGCTCTCGCAGAAAGATGTCTTGGTATTTATTTATCAGCAGGGCTATCTGTATCTGGTGTTGATCTTCATCACCTTTGTGGCCGGGGTGAACTATGCCAATAACCTGATTTTAGGTTTCTGCTTTTTAATCAGTGCGGTGCTGTGTATCAGTTTTTATCTGACTTTTAAGCAATTGCATGACCTGAAAATTGAATTGATCGCAGATGATGTGGGGCAGGTCGGTCATAGCGTGAATCTGCATCTTTATTTTCAACAGCAGCAGCTTCGCCCCCGCTATTTGTATATCAAAGCAGGGAATCAGCTAGCGAAAGTTTATCTGAATGCACAAAAACAGCAATTTATTCTGCCATTTTATGCAGAGCAACGTGGCAAGTTTGATTATCCGGTGATTCAGATTTATTCGGTTTATCCCTTTGGGTTAGTTCGAGCCTGGACCTATCTTTATCATCAGCATTCGGCCTGGGTCGCGCCTAAAGCTGAAGTTTTTAGCACAGAAAATAAATATCACTTTAACCGTTTTGAACCGGATATGGATGAGTTTCGTGAATTGCGCAATTACCAGTCAGGCGATTCCTTGCAGGCGGTGTCCTGGAAGCAGTTTGCGCGTGGACAAGGCTTGTATGTCAAAGTCTTTGAGCAATATCAGGATGAACACAGTATCGAGATTCATTATGCACATATGCCGAGTCAGTCACATGAAGAAAAACTTGAATTTGTGATGGGTCTGGTCGAGCAATGCGAGCAGCAGCAATGTGCGTATAGTCTGCATTTGCCACAGGCCGAATTGCCTCAGGGTGCAGGTGAAGAACAACTGCGGAAAGCCAAACAATTGTTGGCGCAGGCCTAAGGCGGGTAAATTCATGATCAATGCAAAAATCCGTACCTCGATTGTGTTGACTTTGGGCCTGATTCTCATCGCCCAGATGGCATTTATTCCGGTTCTACTCAGTATTATTTTTGTGATTAGTATTGTATGTATCTGGATTTTCCTGAAACGTCAGCAGCCATTTCCCAAAACGGGCACTTTTCTACTGACGGCTTTGGCACTCGGCAGTATTTATTTGAGCCATCATAGTTTTATTGGTGTTGAGGCTGGGGTAGCAGTTTTATCTACTTTTTTATTTGCTAAATCACTGGAAAGTAAAAATAAACGTGACCTGATTATTCTGTTTAATTTTGCCCTGTTTGTTGCTGCCAGCTCATTCCTATATAGCCAATCTTTTGGGATGGCGATTGTGATCGTGCTGTGTTTAATCAGCTGTCTGATTGGTTTGTACCGGATTCAGACTAGCGATTTTGAGCAGGAGCAGATCACTCAGCGCGCAGCATTGCAACAGGATGCCAAACATGTGGGCAAGTTTATCTTGTACGCTGTTCCATTTTTTATCTTGCTGTTTATTTTCTTTCCGCGCTTGCCACCACTTTGGCATATTCCCATTCCTGAAAATAAGGGTGTGACCGGCATTGGCGATAGTATGTCACCTGGGGATATTGCTGAATTATCCCAATCCAGTGCCCTTGCTTTCCGGATTATTGGTGATATCAGCAAGCTTCCGCCACGCTCAGAACTCTATTGGCGAGCGTTGGTGCTAGATGAATATGATGGGCAACGCTGGACCAGCAGTTTCGTCAATCAGCAGCCTTTAATGCGACAACCGATGGATACTTCACCCGTACCTACAGGCTGGAACTACCAATATCTGGCTGCGGATCCTTCGGTGTTCTGGATCATGGGGTTGGAAAAATCGATACCTGTGGAACGCCGTTATTATAACCGTCAGGATTGGAGCATTGTGCCGAGACGGCTCACGCAACGTGTTGAACCGATTTCGTTACAGTGGGTCGGGACAGCATATGATCCTCAGGCTTTGCCAACGCAATATATCGAAAGAACGAATACTCAGGTGCAGCGCCGACTTGACCCGAGAGCGCAACAATTAGCACAACGTCTATATGCGCAAAGTGCGGAAGATCCTCGGCGTTATGTGCAGCAAGTCTTGAATTGGTATCAGCAGAATAACTTTATTTATACCCTGAAGCCGGGCCAACTGGGGCAAAACCGGATTGATGAATTCCTGTTTAATTCCCGGCAAGGTTTTTGTGAACACTATGCCTCGAGTTTCGTGATGTTGATGCGTTATGTCGGGATTCCTGCACGGGTCGTCACCGGCTATCAGGGTGGGGAGTTGGCACCAGATCGCATGAGCTGGGAAGTCCGACAAATGGATGCTCATGCCTGGACAGAAGTCTGGATTGACCAGAGATGGCAACGCTTTGATCCAACCGCGATGATCGCTCCACAGCGTATAGATGATGGCATGCAAAATCTGCTTTCTCAGGATGCATGGGTATCGGCAAATCAGTCGACCTGGAACTCGCAGCATAATCTATGGGTCACCAAACTACGCGTTTGGAGCGATTATGCCAGCTACCAATGGCAAAGTAAGGTGGTGGGTTATAATGCAGAATCACAACAGAGCTGGTTATCAAAATTAGGACTCGGTTCAGTTTATTCGAGTGTCATAATTTTGCTGGGCAATATTGTGCTACTGATTTTGGCCTATGTCTTCAGAATTTATCTGAAAGCCCGACAGGCTCAATCTCCATTAGATCGCGCTATTCAGCAGCTGAATCAATCTTTAGCTGACGATCTCAAAAAACAGTCTGCTGAAACTTTTCATCACTGGATGCAGCGTTTATCTCAACAGGTTCAGATTGAAAACCAGACTGCCTTTATTCAAGCTATACAGGTTTTTGAAAAAAATCTTTATTCGGGAACCCCAATAACTGAACAAGAATTGAAAAAATTCAAGGATTTGCTTAAAACTTGCGCGGACGTTTTAAAAACTAAATGAAAAGGCTTGTTTTCGGTCGGAAAAATTTATAATATGCCAAGCATTCTAGGTGTATAGCTCAGTTGGTTAGAGCGCTACGTTGACATCGTAGAGGTCAGCAGTTCGAGTCTGCTTATACCTACCAAGATTCTAAACGTTATGTTATAAGGGTTTTAAGCGAAAACAATAGCTTAAAACCCTTTTTTGTTGTCTTGAATAAAGTCTACCCTTAACAGCACTATCCGTAAAATCGCTACTTTTTGCCGATAATGCAGTTAAATTTAGACCAAGATTAGACCAAGAATATAGAGTTATAGATCATGAAAATGCCTAAAGCGGTCAAGCGCGGTGAAAGCTACAGAATTAAAATAATGATTGCTGGAACAACATATTCAGCAACCAGAGATACCGTAAAAGAATGCGAGCAATGGGCTGCGCAAAAGATGCTTGAGGCAAAGGCAAATAAACTTTCTGAAGATCTGGGCGTAAAACAGCACTACCCATTCAAAACACTTTTTCATAAATATTATGATGAGCATGGGCGAAAGCTTCGCGGATCCAAATACGTTAAAGAGCAATTAGCGCCGTTTGATGAAAAGTTTGGTGCACTGGCAGATATGTCGATCCATGACATCACACCGAAGCATTTAACCGCCTGGCGTAATAAACGCTTAAAAGAGGTTGGGGCAAATACGGTGCTTCGAGAAATTGCGCTGTACTCATCAGTTTTTAGCTATGCAGTCAAAGAACTTTTCTTATTGGAAACCAATCCATGGATGGGCATTAAAAAGCCGGCTAAGCCTAAAGCGCGTAATCGCCGTATTCGTGATGAGGAAATTCAGCTCATCTTAGAGGGATTGAATTATCGTGAAGGGCAGCCCCCAACATTACCAGAGCACTATGTTGCATGGGCTTTTCTCTTTGCATTGGAAACAGCAATGCGCCGTGGTGAAATCCTTGGTATCACAATGTCAGAAATTTATGATCGGCATGTGCATTTACCTAAAACTAAAAATGGTGATGCTCGTAATGTTCCTCTGACTAAAAAGGCTCTAGCACTCCTGGATCTAATCGATCATGAAGGGAATAAGTTGATTCCTCAGTCTGAGAATGCTTTTCGGTTAATGTGGGAACGCCGTAAGGAAAAAGTGGGATTAGCGGATATTCATTTCCATGACACACGTCATGAGGCCATTACTCGGTTTGTGAATAACCAGAAATTACCGGTAGAAGTGCTGGCCAAGGTGACAGGACATAAAAATATTAAAGTTCTGGTGAATACTTACTACAACCCGGATGTGGAAGATATTGCAGATATGATGGATCGTTAATCAAAATATCCAGTAATTTTCTATGTTAAGAGCATAACTTTAACAGCCGTGCGTTTGAATTGGATATAATTAAAAAAATAAAATTATTGAGAAAATTATTCATGAAATGTTCGGAATGTAATAGTAAGAATACTATACCCGTGAGATTAGATCAGATAGATAAGATATTAAGTGAAAAAGGAATACGGAGAGAGTCTGGAGTAACTTCTGGCACAATAAATTTAGATGGGGGCATTTTAAATATATTAGGAATTTTGCTCTCTCTAGCATCCAATTTTTTTGATTACTTAACTGAAAAAGAAAAGAATAATCCTCCATGTTTATTATGTAAGGATTGTAGTCATTGGGAAATTATAAAAAAAGACATTTAGCTATTTCTTATCATCTAAAGCTATATGAATTATGGCTTTCAACTAATTAAAGTCCCATTATAGAACTTTAATTAGTTCTTTCGTTGGCGACCGCGCTTGGCTACTGGTTTCGCCGTCAAAATCAAGTTTGCCTGTTCTGGATCATAAAGGCATTTACCGCGAGTACCTTTGTTGATCTCTGCACAGCGGTCACGGACGGCATCTACACTTATACCGTAGTACTGAGCCAGTTCAGCAGCTGATACTAGTTTTGGGCTTACATCCTTGATCGATACGATCTTTGCACCGCCAACTTCAGAGCCTACAAATAATTGAGGTGCTTCACCTTGCACAGTGATTTGAAAAATTCCCATTTAAGACACCTCCTTTAAGCTTTGGACTACTGATTCAGGTAACCCGAAAAAATCATTTAGAGTTTTATTGAATTCACCGCTTTCGATGAATTGGTCCATCAGGTTTACTTGCTGATCGATATCGCCGTCTTCATAAGGCTCAAGTGGTTTTTGAATATCATTCAACTTTATTCTCCCGATCCATTTACCATAGCTTGGTAAACTTGAAGAGCAGGGTGTCGGAATAGCCTCTCTCCCAGTGGTGCATTTTCATTAAGGCATTCAGAATTGGCTTTAGTGCCTCTTTGGATCATTGCTTCAGTTGGCTCTTTCGGTACTAAAACAAAACCTTCCGGCACCACTTGGAGTTTGGCTTGCGCCAATACTTCACCTTGATTTAAAAGCATTTCATCAAGCGTATCTACCTGAGTTTTCATTTGCTCGATCTTGCTAAACATCCGCTCTACGATTTCAGTAAATGAGCAGCCTTCCATATTGTGATCTGCACCAAATTTACAGAGCTTGTGAATCGTTTTTAAGCCTTCGATTTCTATCTTTTCTGGATTTTCCATCACGCATTCGCCCCAGTTAGTTTTTCAATTACCTCAGCCAACTCGTTCGCATCAATAATCACCAGATCACCCACCACATCCTCAGCACCGAATGAATTTACTGCTACCCATGATTGCAACTCATTGCCAATACTGATTACTTCCGGCACCGCCTGGGCTTTTGCCTCCTTCCATGCTGACCAACTAAAAAGAAGGGATGTGATTAATTTTCCACACTTCTTTTCAATATCAGCAGGAACATCAGTACGTTTGATGTATGCTCCAAATTCAAAGAAGGTGTATTGCGCAACATGCTCAAGGCGTTTAAAGCATTCAGACTGCTCAAATTCAGCTTTTAATTTTTCAATATCCATCACGCCACCTCATAGAAGCGCTTGGCTTCTTCAAAATTTGATGTGGTAAGTGGTGATGAGCCTTTTTTGTAGCACTTAACAATCTCACCATATTCAAAAACTTTGCATGCTGTTGGCAGGTCAAAGCACTGGTACATCGGCTCTTTAAACCAGTCTTCTGTATAAAACATTTGTTCCTGGTGTTCTTCAGCTGTGCCTTCCCATTCTTGAACCTGAAAGTATTCATCAAATGATTCGATCATGAACTGATTACCTTCAGCTTTAGTCATAGCTCTGTAGCGAGCCAAAGCACGTTCAGCAATTTCTTTTGATGCAGCAGGTGATTGCTCATGCGGACTATCATCTTCAGGGCAGATTCCTACGCACCACAATTTGTTATCTTCCATCACGCCGCCATCCTTAATACTTTTGGTGCTTGAGCCCGTAAAGAAACCAGCAAGGGCTTACCAATTTTCAAATACTGCTTAAGAAAAATGGCATAGCGTTTTTGGGTGGCTTCGCTCATCTTTCCAGTGCTGTCAATTTCAAGCGTAGGTTTATTTGATTTGCTGTATCGAACCAAGGCTGCATGCTTGACCAGTTTTGGTTGATACCCATCATTCAATAGCCAGTTTTCAAAAGGGGTAGCCAGGCTAAAATGAATTTTCTTGGTGCCTTTGGGGTCAATGGGTGGGTAATTCATTTCACTATCCTTTAAATGACCATGCGCAGTGCATGGCCATCCGGTCTAATGGTTAGATATTTGCAGAGCCTTCAAGGATCGTCACAAATGATGGAACACCTGGTAACGCCGTTTCAGTATCATCATTATTGAAAACGGTTTTGCCTTCGCGGATATAAGTCACGGTATCTTCCATAGACTTTTCAATCGCTTTTTCGAGCTGGTCCAAGTCGTACCACAAGGCAATATTTCCATCCTTGATGCGGTAGCGGAAACGGGCAGGCAGGGCATAGTGCTCACCACCACGATGTACCTGAATACCAAATACAATCTGCTCAGGAATATTCAAGTTGCCTTGACGTCCGGCACTAGCTTCAATATTTTCGTTGTAGGTCAGTGACACTTGGCCATTGTCAGTACGAGTACCAGATTTGAAATCGATATTGGTTTTAGCCTGAAGGGTGTTCACGATTTCATAAAGCTCAGCTGCAGCAGGCTGATTCACATATGGCATTACATCTTCAAGGAATAATGCAAAATCCATCTGTGACATTTTTCGACCAGAGTTCGCTACAACTTTTTCAAATTCTGGTGTCTTACTAACAATGAAGTGGGCAGTGTGTTTGCAATGGCGTTGATAAGCATTAGCACCATAACCTGCAACTTTTTCGGCTTGGTGGAAGTCCAGTACTGCTTGAATTTTCCCACCCAGTACATCTACGAAAACCATTGAGTCGCTGTCTGCAAAACGAGTGACGTAAGCGATCAGGTCTTTTGCTGTATGCAAGATTGTTGCTTGCTTAAGTTGAAGTGGGCGTTCCAGTGTTTCTTCAAAGGTATGAACATCACCACCTTCAGGTGTAACCACGAAAGGTAAAACGTTACCAGCTTCCTGTAGAGAAGTTTGACCAATTACGAAAGCATCTTTATGCATTACTGTACCCACTTGATTATTTAGTTCAGAGTTATTCATGTTGTTAAGGCCTTTTAATTAGCTGAGGTTTTTGAAAGTTGGTTTTTTGGTTTCCGGCAGTGCTTTCACATCTACTGGACCACTTGATTGGATCTGTTCAAGATTCAATTTCTGTTGGCGTGGATCTTCACGAACAAGCTGCTGTTTTCCATCGGTGAATAGAACAGTTGGTTCTTTATCGAACTTAGGAAGAATTGATTTAACGTCATCCATGATTTTGTAGACGCCGTTGCCGTTTGGCTTGATGGTCAAAGAGATAGTGACCTTACTTTGCTTGCCGGTATCCGCCGTTGCCTGGAGTGCTTCAGTAAGCAGCTCATCAATTTCTTCAGCCACAGTACCGTGACGTAAATTTTCAAGTGTTTGAGCGAAAGAGGTTTTGTTTTTTGACATGGTTATTCTCCAAAAATTACTTGTGTAAGCCGTGTTGAATTAGTTGTTTGTTCCAACAGAAGTGGCAATTGCTTCAACCTGGCGATTAGACGTTTTGTCTGCCTGATCGATAAACATTGCCGAAAGACCTAAAAGGATTGAGAAAACTAAAGACCAAGCTGCAGCATTTGAAACGACTTCTTTCGCTACAGATTTAGGCTTTGGGTGTTGGTACAAACACTCAGAGGTCATGCTGGATTGGCCGAACTCCGGCAGGTTGCTTTGGATTGGGTTTTTATTCATAATTTCTTTACTCACTGAGAGAGAGTGGGTCAGGCCTCAGGTTGTTCGTTGCAACGCTGGGGCTTTTTGTTTCCTGTGAATTAATAGTAAACATGACGTGTATTATCGTCAAGTAATTTTGTTAACTTTATGTGGACTATTTTTGTTTACTATTTTTGTGAACTTTTATAGAGGCAATAAAAAACCGCCTCAGTGGGCGGTCATATAATTTTTAAGTGGTTACGGCAGAGGGTTTTGTACGTTGAATGCGTAAGCTACTACACAAAATTCCTGCTCCATAATATCTTCGATAGTCAGTACCTCTTCTGGATACTCTTCAGAATTGGCGCTAACAATTCGCACCCCACCTTTAGGCATGCGATATAAATACTTGAATTTGAATAATCCACCATGATTTATGGCGTAAATCTTTCCATCAATAATCTGTGTTCTACCGGTATCCACATACACAGTCGCGCCGTTATTAATTACTGGTGCCATAGAGTTACCGAATGCTGTTAGAGCATAAGCATTTCCTTCATAAACGCCGTATTTATTGAGTGTTGCCTTACTTAGGCGCAACTTCCTTGTTGCTTCACCAATAATTTCTGCAGCTGTACCAGAACCACAAGACACCAAGAATTCCTTATAAAACGGTATTTCAACCTCATCATCATCTAGCGGCGTTTGATGATCCCATCCTTGAACTTTTGTAACTTCAACATTTTGACCCTTCTCATCACCTTGCAAGATCCAGTTGACCGACACACCAAATTGAGCAGATGCCTTAATCGCACCTGATTTAGATACTCCACGTCTCTTCCAGTTGCTAACAGTTTGTGGAGATTCATCAATTTTCTTAGCCAGCTCTTCTTGATTCAAGCCGCTTATTTTTAAAATTCTTTCTAATGAAGGATGCATGCTCGTGTTAACCCGGTGTGTAAAAGCCCTTTTATTATCTAAAAAAGTAAACAACTTGTGTTAAACAGAAAAATTGACAATACTTAACGCTGTGTTTACCATATACTTAACGTGATGTTGAGAATAAGATTATGGCTATCTCAGTAAAAGCTGATAAGCAAACCATCGCGAATCTAGGCGGTCCTGCAAAGGTAGCTGATTCACTTGGTTATAGCATTCAGCGAGTTCAAAACTGGACGGTTCGCGGCATTCCGGCAAAGGTAAAGCTTGAATACCCTGAACTATTTTTAAAACCACAACCAACTCCCCCAAAAAATAATGCAGCTTAATACTGCTTAAACCAATTATTAAACATTTGATTTTCAATAAATACGTTTTTAGGAAGGCTAAATGAACATAACGGATGCAGCATACAGCACAGTGCATGACTACCCAGGTGGGGCAAATGCATTAGCCCCAAGGATGGGAATCAAAAGTCCAGCTGTCTTAAACAGTAAGGTAAATCCAAACACAGATACCCATCACTTAACACTATCAGAAGCCTCAAAAATGATGGCAATGACTGGTGATTATCGAATTTTGCAAGCTTTGGCTGCTGAGCATGAAAAGGTTGCAATCGATCTTCCTGAAATTCCTGAATGCCGCGATATGTCTCTGACAGACAAAGTGCTGTGCATTGGTATGAAAGGTGGCGATGTGATGAGCCTATTCCGAGAAATTATGGCAGATGGCCGTATTACACAAGGTGAAGTGCAGGACATGTCAAAGGTGATCCACCAGATGCATGTTGCTTTGGCTGAGCTGGATAAACAAATTCAAGCTTGTATTGATAACCCAGAAACAGAAAAAGCCTGACGTGCGAGGTCAGGCTTTTCCGGTTGTTCACTAACGTCTGAGGAAAGTAAACATGAATATGTTAACACAAGGAAATTTTAACATAAACGAAGTGACAATGTCATCACCCGATATTGTTGGTTTTATTAACAATTTTCGCAAAGAAACTGCCACTGTCGAGAAGCCATACAAAGAACTTCGCCATGATGACTTTATGCGTAAAGTTTTAAGTGTTTTGGGTGAAGAGCACGCTCCGAAATTTATCGGAACGCAAAACTATGGCAACAATAACACACGCCATATCTATAACTTTCCAAAACGCGAAGCCTGCCTCATGGCCATGTCATATAGCTATGAATTACAAGCTCGAGTCTTTGATCGCATGACGGCGATGGAAGAAGCACTTAAGGCTAAAAATAGTTTCGATATTACAAACCCAACACATCTCCTTCAAGCAATCGAAGTGCAGGCAAAACTCAATATTGAGCTAAGTGAAAAGGTAGCGGTATTGGAGCCAAAAGCTAATGCGCTTGACCAGATTGCTGAAACATCAAGCTCTTTCTGTATTCGTGATGCTGCAAAGACTGTAGGCGTGCCAGAGAAAAAGTTTATTCAGTTTTTGATGAATCAGAACTGGATCTATCGTGCCAAAGATGGCAGCAACACCCTGTGCGCTTACAGCAAACGCCTTGCTCAAAAAGTCATGATCGAGAAAGTAACTCGCGTTATTGAAACGTCAAAAGGTCCACAAGTTTTCACTCAGGCTCGCATTACCTCAAAAGGTCTTACGCGTTTAGCAGCTATGGTTCGTGATGCCGGTTTGGTAGAAGGAGTGGCAGCATGAGCAGTTTTATTCCTAACAGCTTCCAGGTGCCGAATGCATTTGTTGATGAAGTGCTGTGCCAGATCGGTGACGTTGCTGCAAAGTTGTACCTGATTATCTGCCGTAAAACACGTGGCTGGTACAAAGAGGTTGATTCAATTTCCTTGAGTCAATTTCAAAAGATTTCCGGTAAAAGCCGACCAACAATTACCAAGGCACTTGCTGAGTTAATTCAGGTTGGTTTGGTTATTGAGTGCGAGTCTACTGTGCATGGAAATTCATTCAAATTGAATGATGATTGCGCCGTTGGTTGGATGCTAAAAGTGCCTAGTAAAAAATCTTTACTAGTAAAGAAATTTAACCACGCTAGTAAAAAATCTTTACTAGTGCTAGTAAAAAATCTTTACACACAAAAGACACTATCAAAAGACACTCTACAAAATAAAAAAATAAATAAAAAAAGTAAGAGTGAATCTGAGAAACCTAAGGTTGAAAAACCAAATGCATTCGATGCAAAACCAGTTGAATTACCAGTGAACGTAAATCGTGATCTATGGATTCAATTTGTTGATATGCGCAACAGCACCAGAAAACCACTCACTGAAAACGCTGTAAATCTTTTGATTAAAAAATTGGTTGGCTTTGGTGATCAGGCAAACCAGTCACTGGAAGCTTCAATCATTGGAAGTTATCAAAGTGTTTATCCACCGAAACAACAAACACCAGTTCAAAACCAACAGCCAATGCAACGCCGTCGCTTTGGCAACCAGGCAGATCCAAATCAAATGCGCACACTGGGAGAGTCAAACTAATGAGCAATATTCAATTATTCGAAAGCGCTTTTGCTGTGAACTTTCCAGTTGAAGTAGCAGAACTGGTTTTAAACCGCATTGGTGACGTCTACGGCGCTGAGTTCACTAAAAAATACGCAGGTTATTCAGATGAAGAGCTTGTTCAGTTGGCATGCACTGTTTTGAGTGGCTTGACTCCAGCTGATATCACTCGCGGCATCTTGCGTATGAATTCTGAAGAGTGGTGTCCAAACCTTCCGAAATTCCGCAGCTGGTGTGAACAGGGCGGTGATTGGTGGACTGCGGACATGGCTTGGGCCAAAGCACTGCAGTTTGAAAATGACAAAAATTCGGAAATCACGACACTTGCGAAACGCAGTCTGGACGAAGTGCGCCATATTCTCAACGTAGAGGGGCAGAAAGCAGCGCATTACGCCTTTAATGCGATTTATCAGGACTACCTTGCCCGGGCGAAGGAAAAAGGCCGTGTGCAGGAAATGTGGAAGAAAGAGGGCAAGAGTGAAAAGGCTAAGGCTCTAACTTATGACGAGCGCAATCGTAAAGGTGTGCCGTGTCCGCCTGAGTTGGCTGCAAAAGTGAAAGGTGCTTTTAAGCGTATGGGGAGAGTGGCATGAACTTAATCGAAAAATTGGGATTGGAAAACGCAAAAGCACTTGATGGGATGCTTCAAAAGCATGGTGTGCCTGAGCGTTGGAAAATCGCTGTAATCAATGGAATGTGGCAAAGAAGCTCGGTTGGTTTTACACATGCTGAATTACGCACCGCTCTAGCCGATCACGACCGCATTGATACGTGTAGTGATATTAAGAACCACATTTCTCCAAATACGAAGGTGATTGAGGGATGAGAGAACAATTTGAAAAATTCTTCATGGCTCAGACTTTCTACCTGCAACTGAAATATATCCATGGGGACCGCTTATTTGATTTTGATCAGGGGATTGGTTACCGCAATTTAACCGTACAAATCGCATATGTGTGCTGGTGCAAAGAAGACAAGGAGTTTGTGCTGTGAGTGAAATGAATCTCGAAGAGAAGCTTTGTAAGAACTTAGAGGAAAGCTGTATCAAGGCATATAAAGCTGGTCAGCAATCTATGCAAGAACAACTCAATAATATGGAAATTTCTTATATCCAGATGAAGAAAGAGCGGGATGATGCGGTTTATTTGAAAGAGGAGCATCGTAAACGTCGATGCCAGTTAGCAAAGGAGCTTACTCAGAAATCATTGCGCCTAACTGATGCTGAATTTGAGTACAAGCGGATTAAAGAGCTCCAAGCAAAAGACTGTCTTCAAATTATGCGCTTAACAGCAAGAAATGAAAAATTGAGCGATGAATTAAAAGCCCTGCGAGGTGCCAGTGACTAAAATCCTCATCGGCATCGATACAGGAGTTAAAACCGGTTACGCCGTGGCAATGGACCATGGCACCGGTGGGGAGTTGCACCAGGTGGAATGCTTAAGCATCACCAAAGCAATGCAAGCTGTTCAGGAAATAAAAGCGATTCATGGGAAAGATAATTTAAAGCTGTATATCGAAGATGCCCGTAAACGTACTTGGTTTACTGGTGGTAAAGAAAAAGCTCAAGGCGTGGGGTCGGTAAAGCGTGATGCGCAGATCTGGGAGGACTGGTGTATAGAGCAAGAGTTCAATTACATCATGGTTCACCCAAAAGCAAATGCTACTAAAACCAAAGCGGATCTATTTAAGAAGATAACCGGTTGGACTGGCCGCACGAATGAGCATGCACGTGATGCAGCAATGTTGGTTTTTAAAAGATTTTGGAAGGTTTAAGGGAAGAATATAAATGAGCGCAATTGTAGAAGTAAAACCAACGGTTCGAATGATGCAGAATGAATTGGCGCAGTGGGGTAAATGGGCGCGTCATGCTTCATATAATCCAAGTGAATTGACTTATACCTCACCTACATATGGTTTTATGCGTTTGAAAGAGGGGCTGAAGTCGTCAGGTGTTCAGGTGATGCTGGATGATGATGCTTTGGTTGCTATTGATCACCTGGTGACACAGTTGCGCTTTTCACGGCCGGACCTGTACCAGTGGATTGAGTTTCATTATTTGAAAGGGTATCCGATCGCCGTATTGGCGAGTAAGACCAAGGTGGATCGCCGTAATATTGATAAGTTTCTTTTGGCGGCTGAGACTTGGCTGGATAGTCGGCTTGAAGTAATTTGCGCGAATGTGTGAGATATTATCCCCTTAAATATAGGGGATTTTTTATTCTATGCTAGAAGAATTAATGATAGTCGAAGCAACAATCAAGGCTGCAGAAATACAAAGAGATGGGGCAGTGTATTCGGCACTTATTGGCGGGCTGGCGCTTGGGGTAGGTGTTTTTGCATCTTGGCGAACAGCTTTGCATTTACAGCGAGTAGCTAGATTGATGGAAACACGTAAAGATGTTTATCTTAGCTTAGCAGCATCTTATTCAGAGATGGTCACCGAGATATATTTAGTGATGCATGATATTAAGAATAATGTGCCTAAGGTAACTCAAGCTATTATTAATTTTAGTAAAAATGTTGATAAGGCAATTTTTATTTGTGAAACTGATACCAAGGTTGAAATAGTAAATTTTTTAAAAGTTTTCGAAGTGTTTTGTGAAGCTTTGCGAGCAGATCTTAATGAGTTATCTAGATTGGCTAATGAATTAGACGATTTATCTAATCAAAGTGATATGTTGATTAAAAAATTTAATGATGCAATGAGAGTATATGATGAGGTTTGGATGGAAAATCCAAAATCTGAAAGAGTCCCAAATATTTTAAATTACACTGACGCACAATTAAAAAGAAATAATGAGAATATTGAGTTGATAGTGAAAAAAGAGGATGAACTTAATCACTGTAAAAAGACCACTGAACCCCATATTGACGAACTAGTAAAAGAGCTGAACTCAAAGGTTGTAATTGTGACATATAAACTTCGCCGGGAGCTTGGTGCTGAAACTGACATAAATCTAGATACGGAAATCAATTCTCGTTTCAATTCTGATTGAAGTGGTTGCATTGCGCGCAGCAAACTACTATATTTGTGATATTGTCGCTGTAGTTGCATTAATCGACTACATAGGATTTAAAGCTCGCCATATGGTGGGCTTTTTGCGTTATGGCGGTTTCATTAATTTCTAGTGGTTTTTAAATTAATGCCGCCACCCTCTAGATTCAAAAGGTGAGTATTACTTTGGATTGGCGACCCATTAACACAATCAGTTATGAGCCATTAAAAACACACTACTAAGCCAACTATTCGGTATTTCCGGATAGTTGGTTTTTATTGCCCTGAGAAATGTTGGTGTAAGCAAGATCAGGGCGCCAGATTCTAATTAGGTAGAATTCTATCCAATTAAACTAAAAGCTTAGCTCCGGTATAAGCTCCGGTGTAAGGAGATCTACATGCTCCAATTCATATTCTGTTTATTCGGCCTGCATGGTGCCACTGAAATCGATTACACGGTTGATGATGAAGAAATCAAAGTGTGTCGGGATTGTTTGAGAGAAGTTAAATAA
Organism: Acinetobacter sp. YH12226; assembly: GCF_013417805.1. Taxonomy (GTDB): domain Bacteria; phylum Pseudomonadota; class Gammaproteobacteria; order Pseudomonadales; family Moraxellaceae; genus Acinetobacter. Next base: position 328,955 of record NZ_VPDG01000002.1, read on the forward strand.
TTGGTAGAGAGTACCTTATGAAGAATTGGTTAAAATGTTTTGTCCATAATTGTATTGTCCACCCACTCATGATGTTTATGCCAAAGAAGTTGGGCACACGAAATGCATGATCGTAATGCGGATTGGGCTTTTAATTTAAATCGCTATGATGAGCTTAAGCTAGAAAAGCAGAAATAATTCTCCAAATCGCCGGACGGATTACGGCAAAAAAAGCCCCTCGCATTCTAGATGTTGAGGGGTTTTTCTTTTCTTATTGGTGGTGCGTATGGATGTCAAAGAAGCGCAAAAGAATCTAAATGAATTGCACGATGAGTTGGTGAAGTACCAGAACCTAAGTCGAGCATTCATGAATAGCAAACAGATGATGGCTATTGATGAGGTAATGGCAAACATCCGTACTCGCATGAAGAACATTCAAATCAATTTAAGTCGGAGATAGCGCCGTGGGTACAAGTGACCAAGAACGACTCGATGCCTTTAAGCGGGATCTATACCAGGACATAGCCAATCGTAAGCGATTGTTTGAGGTTGAGACTGGTTTGGCAATCAAAGATGTTGAGTTGGTATTTGTGAATGTCTCCACTGTAGATCAAGTCAATCAATACCTGCTTAACGAAATCAATGTGACCTTAGGTGATTCAGATGACGTGCAACTCATGTGAGCAGCGCCGTAAATGGATGAAAGAACAATATGAGCGATCAAAAGAAAGAATGCGGCTGTGTATCGAACGACTTACTTCTAAAGCTAATCGAACAGAACAATCAGCTGATACAGCAAAACAACCAGCTCATCCAGATCAACAATGAACAGAATGCTCAGATTAATGAGCTATTGATTCAGTTGGAAGGTGGTGATGAGGAAGAGCCTAAGAAGTCACCTTATTTGGATTGATGGTCATGAAACTACCCAGACTGCAAAGCAAACTACAGGCGATGACACCGAAGGCACCGAGACCAATCAAACAGGTTAGTGATTCATGGCGTGATAGCAAGACCACGGCAGAGCGTGGATATGGGTACAAGTGGCAAAAGTATCGCTTAAGCTTCTTACAGCGCAATCCATTGTGTGTGTACTGCTTGGAGCAGGGCAGAGTAACTGAAGCTAAGGTGGTCGATCATATTGAACCGCATCGTGGTGATCAGGATCTATTCTGGAATACAGACAACCACCAAAGCCTATGCATGTCCTGTCACTCATCTATCAAGCAGCGTGAAGAAGCAGGGTCGAAGAACAGTACAGCATACGTGTTCATGCCTGACTGGTTAGAACCAATACCTCGATTAACAATCGTGTTCGGCTGCGCAGGTTCAGGTAAGTCTACATGGGTGAAGGAACATGCTAAACCTAATGATGTGGTACTCGACTTGGATGAGATGATTGCTGACATTGGTGGCAAGCCAATCTATAAAGGCAATAAGCAAGACTTTGCACTGGCTGTTAGGAAGCGCAACAGCTTGCTGCTACAGATGTCTAAGCATAATCAGAGTGGCTATCTCATTCTTACAGGCTCAACTCCAGCACAGCGACGATGGTGGGTCTCTAAGCTTCAACCATCCTCAGTGCATATCATGGAGACATCCAAAGAAGAATGCATTGAAAGGATCATGAATGATGAAAGAAGAACCATGTCAGTTAAACAGAAACAGATTCAATCGGTTGGTAAGTGGGAGATTTGATTTCCCGATGGTGGGGGGTAAAAGATTCTTAAAAAACGATTGAAAAATCCTGACCACCAGCCGACTCACTTATAAAAAAATTTCCCATTTCAGCAAAAGTTAAAGCGAAAAGTTAAAGGTTAACCAATGGCACTAAGCGAAAAAATGAAAAAGTTTGCTCAGGCCGTTGTTGACGGCTTAAGTAATAAAGAAGCTGCAATTTCAGCAGGTTATGCAGAAAAGACAGCATCACAGGCAGGGTCAAAATTAAGAAAAGATCCTGAAATTATTGTCTATATCGAAAAGTTAAACGCTGACAAAGAAGGCCGAAGTTTAACTTCTGAAAAACCGAAAGTTAAAACGACCAGCACCCATGAGGATGACAATCCTCTGGATGGTGATGATTATGCAAAAGACGATCCGCTGCAATTCCTGATTGATGTCATGAATAAGAGTGATGATATGTTCTTGCGCTTCAATGCTGCTAAAGCTGCACTCCCTTATGTACACGGCAAGGTCGCCGAGAAAGGCAAGAAAGAAACCAAAGCCGATGAGGCCAAAAAAGCCACTCAAGGCGGAAAGTTTGGAACATTGGGCTCACAGTTGAGAAGTTAAAATTTTGAATTTATGATTAAATTCTATATTGTTTTGTTTATGCAGATCATTTTTATCGCATACCCTAAGAGCATGAGCATTAAATCAAATAAAGAAGTCTCAATAAGCTTTAGTATAACCAAAGATTTTTTATGTGAATCTTAGTGTGGATATTCATCAGGTAAATTGATAAATTAGAAAACTGCTGAATCAAAAATTATATGTTATGCGTAATTATGCAATGAAAAAAGCGTTACTTCCGATAAAAAAAGAAATTAAGAAATTTAGCGGAGTTACAATAAATTTACCAAAACGCTTTGGCTTTAAAAACCATGGAATCATGGATTTTGATGGCATTCTAAAGTATTTCGATTGGAGCTTAGAAAATACTCAAGTGAGGATAGATTTTACTGAATGTACATCAGCAGATTACCAAGCGATTTCATTAATAGTAATTTACTCATGGTATCTGAAAAGTAGGGGCTGTACAGTTGATCATGTAATTGATAAAGCCGCATATAGAGATGCTAGTGTGATGTGGAAAAGATTAGGTGCACTAGGTACATTTAATGTCCTTTTTCATACATATCAACAATTTAACGGGGATAATTACAAGCCACTATTTGCACTAAGAAAAGAATCAAATGGTAAGGATTTTAAGGATATTCTAAAAGCTATTGAAAATTACACTGGGGAATTCGACATATCTTATACTGACACACTGAGATATGTTTTAAGTGAACTAATGTACAATGCTATTGAACATGGACCGTCATTTTCATCAACAACAAATATTAATCTTCCAGCTTTAGTACAAATGAGCTGGTATAGAAATAAAGGAGAAATGAACTTCATTATTGCTGATTTAGGTATCGGTATCAAATCACATATAGAGCAAACCTATCCTGGACAAGAATCTAACGAAGCTGCTATCAGACTAGCTTTACAGCCAGAAAAATCGGGAACTTTTGCTAACTCTGATCCTTATAATGCTAAAAATAATGCTGGTATGGGCTTATATCTATCATCAAACATCATTAGGAGATTACAGGGAGATATGTATATCTTATCAAATGATGGTTTGGTGCATATTTCTCCTAGAGATGTAACTTCTAAGACCTTAGAAAGTCAGTGGAAGGGTACTATTGCATTCCTTTCAATTAAGATTGGCAAAGAGGATAGCAATAATTTATCAGCAATTCTTCAAGAGCTAAGGCAGAATGCAGAACAAGAACGAAGTTCTTTAAGAAATGAAGAAGTGGATCAGCAATTTATCCTAAATATGACAAATTATTTTGGCGATCATGCCGAATTAAAATCTGAAGCAATAAATATACGAGATAAGTATTTGCTTCCAGCCATTGAAAGTGGTAAAAAAATAATCATAGATTGCAAAAATATAAAAAGCGCGCCTCATAGCTTTTTAAATGCACTTCTAGCAACACCAATTACACGTTTAGGTATATCTGCATACAAAAGAATCAAAGTTATAAATGCAGAGCCTGATATAAGAGAAACTATAGATTTCATATTTGAAGACAATACTAACTAATAGAGGGAGAAAGTAACGAATGAAAAAAGAAAAAGGCTATTAAGTTAAGCCAATTTACTCGACTGCGATGCTTGATACAATTATCGTTATCTTGCTAATAAACGCAAACACCTACAGACCCACTTCGGTGGGTTTTTTAATGAGTTAAATTTATGTCAGCAATGCTCCCAACCTGGACAACAGCGTGCCCAGATTGGGCGTTACGCATTGTCAATAAAGAATCCATGATGCCGTGTGAGCCGCTTTTTCCAGAAGTGGCTGATGTAGCAGAGCGGATTTTTAAAGAATTAATTTTGGTCGATGTGATGGGTAGCCCAAAAATGGGTGAGGTCACACTTGATTGGGTAATTGAATTTGTCCGGGCGATCTTTGGTGCTTACGATCCAGAACAGAAAAAGCGTTTAATCCGTGAATTCTTCCTGCTGATCTCTAAGAAAAACACCAAGTCAACGATTGCAGCCGGAATCATGATGGTGGCCCTGATCTTAAACGATCGCATGTCGGCTGAACTCATCATTTTGGCACCAACAAAAGAAGTTGCAGACAACTCATTCAACCCAATCCGGGACTTTATCAAAGCAGATCCTGAGCTTCAGGAAATGTTCAATATCTCCGAGCACACCAAAACAGTCACCCACTTGGGTACCAATGCGACCTTAAAAGTGATTGCTGCCGAAAGTAATGCTGCTGCGGGTAAAAAGGCTTCAATCATCCTGATCGATGAGGTTTGGTTGTTTGGAAAACGATCAAACGCTGAATCGATGTTTCGTGAAGCAAAGGGTGGTCTGGCATCACGGCCTGAAGGTTGTGTTATCTACCTGTCTACCATGTCGGATGAAACGCCATGCGGTGTATTTAAGCAATTGCTGGACTATGCGCGTGATATTCGGGATGGTGTAAAGGTCAATCCTCAGTTTTTACCGCTTATCTACGAGTTTCCTGAGTGGATGCTTGAGGCAGGTGATCATTTAAAGACTGAAAACTTCTATGTCACTAATCCAAATTTGGGTGCGTCGGTTGATCTGGATTATCTGATTAACGAATTTGAGAAGGTTAAAGATGCTGGCGAAGAATCGCTGCGTGACTTTCTTGCAAAACACTTAAACGTACCAATTGGCCTAAACCTGCGTGCCAACCGCTGGGCTGGTGCTGAATATTGGCTTCAGCAATCCAAAAAATTCACCTTGGATAAACTAATCAAGCAATCAGATGTCATCACCTGCGGTATTGATGGTGGTGGTCTTGATGACTTACTCGGCTTTGCTGTACTAGGTCGGCATGCAAAAAGCCGTAAATGGTGGCTTTGGAATCATGCTTGGTGCAATAAAACTGCAGTCGAGCGACGCAAAGAGAATGCTCCAAAATATGCGGATTATGTAGAGGAAAAAAGCCTGACCATTGTTGAGCGTATCGGCGATGACATTGACCAGCTGGCAGCTATTGCAAAGAAATGCTTCGACTCTGGCAAGCTCGACAAAATTGGACTGGATCCACTTGGTCTGGGTGGTCTACTGGATGGCCTGCTCGATGCAGGTATTCCTGAAGACAAGCTCATTGCAGTAGCCCAGGGCTTTAAGTTGATGGGCTATATCCTTACCACTGAGCGCAAATTAGCAGAAGGCAATCTTTACCATGCCGGACAGGGTTTAATGACTTGGTGTGTTGGGAATGCGCGTGCCGTCGTGAAAGGCAACGGCATGATGATCAGTAAACAGGAATCGGGTGTCGGGAAGATCGACCCATTGATTGCCACGTTTAACGCGGTGGCACTCATGTCAATGAATCCAGAACAGGCCGAAAAAGAATACAACATCTACTTTGTTTAATTTATTCATTTTCCAAAGCTCGCATTACGCGGGCTTTTTTATTGGGAGAGCCTTATGTCTGCTCTACATAAAACCTTTGGCTCTGTCGAAATTAAGAGCCTTGATGAGCAAAAGCGAACCTTCAAAGGAATCGCAAGCACACCAAACCAAGATCGTGCCAAGGATGTAATGGTGCCAAAAGGTGCAGATTTCAATCTGCCTATGCCTTTACTTTTCCATCATGACCCACGATCAGCCATTGGTCATGTGACAAGCGCAAAAGTTACCGCAAATGGTATCGAGGTTGAGATTCATATTCCTGAAATCGAGGAAGAAGGCGACCTGAAGCGCGAAGTTGATAAGGCCTATCAGTCATTGAAATACGGTTTGGTTAAAGGCTTGTCGGTTGGTTTTATCCCGAATTGGGATGAGGCGGAAATGATCAAGGGTGGTGGCATTCAGTTCAACTCATGGGAATGGTATGAGCTTTCATTGGTGACTATCCCTTGTAACCGCGAATCAGAAACAGAATTTTCAAAAGCATTTGAGGAACACAAAGCCGCGTTGGGCATTAAACCTCAAGACGTTCCAGGTGGCGATTCATCTGAACAAAAACACGTTGTCGTAAAACTTAATAGCCCAACAAAGGGTGGAGTGAAACTATGAAAGAGTATTTAGCAAAGCTGCTTAAAGCATTGGCTGAAAAAAACCAAGCAATGCAAACAGCGCTATCAAAATCAGCAGGTGAAGGCAGTACGCCTGATGAAGCAACTGAAGCCGAAATCCAGGCGATTGAAAAAGATATCGCAGCGATTGAAGTGAATATTGAGCGCACTAAAAAACAAATCAAAGCTGTTGAAGAAGCTGAAAAGAAAGGCCTTCAAGAGCCAGAGCCAACACCTGGTCAAGATCCAGAACCAAAAATTGAAATCGTTCCTTTGGCTAAAGGTATCGGCTTTGCTCAGTATGCCCGAGCAAAACTGGCAGCCGCACTTGAAGCCAAAAAAGGCCACTACATTGCACCGGTAGACATGGCTAAGCAGCTTGGCTTTGGCGATGAAGTTCAAGACCTTGTGACAAAGGCAACCTTGGGTACCACTACCGATGCAGGCTTTGCAGCATCATTGGTCACTGAAAACCGCTTAGTTGGTGAATTTGTTGACATGCTTCGTGCTGCAACTGTATTTGATCAACTTACAGGTTTCCGTAATGTGCCGTTCAACTCGAAAATCCCAAGCCAATTGACCGGTGGTCAAGCGCAATGGGTGGGTGAAGGCGCTCCAAAGCCATTAACAAACCCAACATATGGTGAAGTGGAAATCAAAGAGCACAAGCTTGCTGCGATTACTGTCTACACACAGGAATTAATGCGCCGCTCTGACCCAGCCGTAGATATTTTGGTTCGTGATGACTTAATTGAAGCATCAAAAACTTTAATTGATAACACCTTCCTTGACGCGGGTGCTGCTACTGCGGTTCGTCCTGCGGGTGTTTTAAATGGGGTAACAGCCACTCCAAATACAGGCACTACAGCAGCAAATTATGAAGCTGATTTACTAGCCCTGGTGAATAGCTTTGTGACGGCCAACCTTTCATTGGATGGCTCATACTTCGTAATGTCGGAAACACGCGCTGCACAAATCAGCTTGCTTCGTGATGCGCTAGGAAATACCTACTTCCAAGGCATGGCGCTTCGCGGCACTCGCACACTGATGGGTATTCCGGTAATCACATCACAAACAGTCGGCGACAAGATCATTCTTGTGAAAACTTCTGAAATCCTGCTTGCTCAGGATGGTGGTGTGGATGTGTCTTACTCTGATCAAGCAACTCTGGTTGATGGTGGTACGACTCATCATTTATGGCAAGAAAACAAATTTGCGGTACGTGTTGAGAAGTTCATCACCTGGGCAAAACGTCGTCCAATCGCAGCGGCATTCCTTGATTACAGCACACCGTAATCTAAATTGAATGCACCAAAAACAGCTCCTTAATTGGGGCTGTTTTTATATCTAAGCATCACAATTGTTTAGCTATAGGAACAGTCTATGAAGATTAAATATTTAAAGATGACCCATGATTCCAATATTGGGGATGTGAGAGAGATTCCTGATTTTCAGGCAAATGTACTGCTCAAAATTGGTGTTGCAGAGGTCTATACAGAACCGAAAAAAGCAGCGCCAAAAGCAAAAAAAGAAGATAAAACCAAAGAATAGGATGTAAAGAATGGGCTTTTTCGGAAATTTATTTGGTAAAAAGAAATCCCTCCAAGGAGTCCATTCAAACCAAGGGTGGACTTCTTTTTTTGTGCAAGAGCCTTATTCTGGTGCTTGGCAAAAAAATGATGAGCTGACTCGTGAAGATCTGGCAGCACATCATGCAGTATTTAGCTGTGTTTCATTGATTTCTCAAGATATTGGCAAGATGCCGATTCTGCTAAAAAAGAAGCAGCAAGGCGTCTGGATTGATCAAGATATTCCAGAGCGATTCAGTGTTCTAAACAAGCCAAACCACTATCAGACATGGCAGCAATTCAGCGAACAATGGACCACATCATTATTGCTTCGCGGAAACACCTACGTGTTTAAGGTTCGGGATATTTTTTCAGGCAAGGTTGTTGGACTAAAAGTTTTAAACCCCGACCTGACGAAACCATTGATTAGTGATGCTGGTGATGTCTTTTATCAACTTAATGATGATCGGCTTAATCAGACTTCGCATGAAGCCGTGCCGGCATCCGAAATCATTCATGACCGCATTAACTGTTTTTACCATCCACTTGTGGGCTTATCGCCGATTACAGCGTGTGCGGTAGCAGCAGGTCATGGACTGGAGATTCAGAAAAGCCAGCGCCAGCACTTCAAGAATAACAGCCGACCCGGTGGGATTCTGATTGCTCCCGGGCCTATTGACCCAGATAAAGCAGCAGCAATCAAAAAACAATGGAATGAAAACTACAGTGGCGCTAATGCTGGTTGTACAGCGGTAGTTGGTGACAACATGAAGTTCGAAGCCATTTCAGTTTCAGCTGCTGATTCTCAATTGATTGAACAGATGCGAATGAGCAATGAAGTCATTTGTGCCGTTTTCCATGTACCACAATTTAAGTTAGGTATTGGCACCATTCCAGCAGGTCAGAAAGTTTCAGACCTGAATGAAATTTATTACTCAGATTGCTTGCAAAGCCTGATTGAAGCACGTGAAAACCTGCTTGATGAAAGCCTTGGTCTTAAAGATGCCAATTTAGAGGCCTTTCTTGATCTGGATACACTGATTCGTATGGATTCAGTGTCTCAGATGCAGCGACTAAAAGAAGGTGTTGGTGCAGCAATTATGACACCGAATGAGGCGCGTCAAAAGCTTGGTTTAGGCCCACTGGAAGGTGGTGACACGGTTTACATGCAACAGCAGAACTATTCGCTTGAAGCATTGTCTAAGCGCGACCAGAAAGAAGATCCTTTTGGTAAAACCACACCTAATACACCTCAAAATACCGAAAATTCAGACCAAAAAGGCCAGTATCAAGGCATTTTTAAGACTGAAAACCAGTATAAATCAGGTCAGTTTGTGACGCACAAAGGCTCATTATGGCACTGTGAAAAAGATCATTCAGGCGAATTTAGCCATGAAAACTTCAAATTAGCGCAGAAAAAATGGGGTGAAGAATGAGTATCGTAAGTCTTGAGACCCTAAAAGAGCATTTGCGCTATGACGATGATTCAAATGACTTGATGCTACAAGGCTATTTGGATGCAGCAGATTCGGTGGTGTTGAATTACATCACTGATGAACTTGAACCTGATTATCCTAAAGCAATTCATCAGGCAATTTTATTACTGTGTGGATATTGGGACCAGTACCGCAATGCTGAGCAGGAAATGCCGGTGAATGGCAACTTTCTGCCGATGCCGGTGCAAAGCCTGCTTTATCCATATCGTAAGCCTACAGCGATTTAGGAGGTTGTATGGCCCAACGTGCCGGCGAACTATGCCACCGTGTAACGATTCAGCATAAAACTACGACCTATGATGAATACAACTATGAAACTGAAGCCTGGACTGAGTTCAAAAAGCTCTGGGGTAAACTTGATTTTCTATCTGTAAAAGATTCGATAAACGCCAAAGCTGCCGGATCACAAACCACAGCCCGACTAAAACTGCGAAAGCGTGATGATATCGACTCGAGTATGCGCGTTTTATTTGATGGTCAGACCTTCCAGATCGTATCACCACCTAAACCAGACAATGAAAATGGTCGGATTTACATGACACTGGAGTTGTCATTAGTGGAGTAAGCCATGTCAGCAGAATTCAACATTGAAGGCTTGGATGAAGTTCAGGAGAAACTTAAAAGACTTGGCAATCCTCGCTTAATCAAGAATGCTGCAAGGCGTTCCGCTCGTAAAGCCATGGCGATTGTGCGAGATAGTGCTCGCAATGCAGCAAAAGGGATTGATGACCCGCAAACAAGCGAAAAGATTTGGAAAAATATTGCAATTGCCGCAGGGAAAACACGAAACCAGAATGAAGTGGTGATGCGTGTCGGTGTGCGCGGTGGTGCTTCATTTTCCAATCCAAATCCACCCAATACAAGCGGTGGTGATACGCGTCACTGGCGTTGGTTAGAGTTTGGCTCTGTGCACAATCCACCAACCCCATTCATGCGACCAGCACTGCAAAACAATATCCAAGCCGTGACCAATAGCTTTGCTGAAAACTTCAATAAAGAAATAGACAAGGAACTCGCAAAATTATGAACATTTTACCTGTAGTTCCGACACTGAAATTGGCTTCAGCAGTCACAGCATTGCTTGGCACTAATCCCTTAAAAGTCTGGGAAGATATTGCACCACACAAGACACCATATCCCTACGCAGTCTGGTCGGTGGTCACAGCAAATCCTGAAAACAATTTAGATTGCCCGGCAAATACCGATCATGTGTCATTCCAAATTGTGGTTTATGACACCGAGCAGAAAAGAGCATCTGATATTCGAGCTGCAATACGAAAAGCTTTAGAGCCACATTGCTATGTCACCAATATTCACCCGAACCATTTTGAGCGTATTGCCGATACCAATATTTTTGGTCGCGGTTTTGATGCGAATTGGTTTTTAGACAGATAACTTCACCACTTAATCAAACCGTCCTTATTGGGCGGTTTTTTTATGCCTGTTTTCAGGCAAACCACTGGCTAGGCTGATCCCCGAAAAGAAGATGGTCGTTTCGACTATTCATTGCATCTTCTTGCCAGTGTTTCTTTTTTAATGAGTAGTCGGAGCAGATCAATGAATGCAATCGTAAAAAATGAAAATCAAACTCCATTTATCGAAGTCGAATTAAATGGAAAAGTTCAGCTCGGTGTGAATGCGCGTGACCTGCATAAAATGCTAGAGGTTAAGACGGACTTTTCGGATTGGATTAAGCGACGCATTAAACAATGTGGTTTTGAAGAGAATTTTGATTTTATTAAGCTCCTCAAAAAAGAGGAGCTTTCAAAAACAGGACAAAACCTAATTGAGTACATCATCTCAGTGGATATGACCAAACACCTTGGGATGATGGAGCGCAATAAAAAAGGTCATGAGATCCGCAAATACTACATCGAGCAAGAGGAATTGGCTCGTCAACTCAAAGATGGGCTACAGGTGCGCATTGGTAAGCTTTCAGCGCAACTTGAGCTGATTACGCAATCCTTATCAGGTGCAGCAAGCTTCCTATCAATCCATGGCAAGCAAACCAAGCCAGCATTACTAAAAGAATTAGATGAACTGATTAAGGAGGCGCAACCATCCTTAGATTTTGATCAGGATAAAGATAATGACAAATAATGTTCCTGCTTACATTGTGGTGGAGTGCAGACCAAGCACAGAAGAAGATGGTTATGCCGATATTGTTGTTCATAACGACACCTACATTTTTGAAAGTGTAGAGCCGGCAGAAAGCCTACGCGCAGCAATGCTAATAGCTATTGATATCGAACGAACCAAGCCAAACCATCGACACATCACGCTGCATGCCGAAAGCGTCTCGAAATTATGCAGAGGCATGCAAGGCGAAACCATAGATTCCAACAAACATTAAACCCTGCCAAGTGCGGGGTTAATTATTTCAAACCAATGCCACCACTCGGTGGCTTTTTTTATGCCTAAAATTGAGGAGCACTCGCAAATGGCAGAATTACGCACGCAAGGGACAAACGTCTTTGCTTTTGATGGTACCGACATTACGCAACTTGTCTGTGTAACCGGTATCGACTTGGGAAGTGACAGTACTTCAAAAATTGAAACAACCTGTCTTGAAGAAACGAAATCCAAATCCTATATGCCGGGGCTATCTGATCCGGGTGATGGCTCACTTTCAATTCGACTTGATCCAGAAAACGACTCACACCTAAAGCTTATTCAATGGGCAGAAAATCGCACCGAACTTGAATTTTATATTGGTGCGAGTGATTCAGTTGCTCCGCCAACAGTAGCTACAAATGCTGTAGCTCTACCAACTGGCCGTTCATTCTGGTCATTTAAAGGCGCACTAACTCCAGCAGTACCAACATTTGAAGCGGATTCCATTGTGGGCTACCAGTTCACTTTACAGCGCTCAACTGGCGTGACCCTGACTCCAGCAACTGTTTAATTTAAGGCCCTATATGGGCCTTTTGCTTTCTTGGTGAATCATGAAAAAATTAACTTTAAAAGACATTAAGTCTGGCGCACTAATGGGTAAGCCGGAGCATGTGACAGTCCAAATCAAAGTTGCTGGTGAAGATGCAGAGTTTGATACGCATATTCTGCCATTTAGCTACAGCACAGCAGTAGCCCAAATGAAAGCCTATGGTGAAAACAAAGAGGCCTTAGCTGGTGTTTTGGCGAGTGTTATTTGTGATGAAAAAGGCCAACTCGCATTCACTGAAGATGAAATCCGCACCCATTTCAACCAAGCTTTAGTAGATGCACTATGGTCAAAAATTGTGGATATTAACGTATTGGGAAAGCAACTGAACTCAACCAAGATGACGAAATCCTCATCGAAATCAGCATCGCGCTCGGTAAAACGTACAGCGAAATCGCCGACCTCCCATACCGAGAAATTAAAAAATACACCGCCTACATCCGAAAATACGGAAGTCTCAACCTTGGAAGGAGATTCGAGCAAGAGCTAGCAAGGATTCACCAGTCTATTTTAATGCTGAAAGGCGTTAAGAATGTAAAACTGCATGACCTAATGACCCATGAAGAAAAACCAGTAGAAAAGAATCTTGAGGAGTATCTGGTGGAGAATTTTGGGAAATAAGAAATCAATTTAGATTGGTTTCTTTTTCACCTGATAATTAGTATCTTGGTCTGAATAATAAATATTCAGGATTGAGTATGTGGCTTATATTAATAATTATTGTAGTGGTCATCGGTGCAATTTTCTTGGCAAGGAAAGCCAGCATTCCGGTGGAAAACAAGACTCAAGAATTTCTCAAGACCCAACAAAATAGAGGTAAAGAGGAAGTGAGCGGTAGAAGTTTACCACCACCATTCCCAATGGGGAGCACTAGAAAAAAGGATGAGAATAAGATTGCCCCTAAGAGAATTTTCCGACTTGATTATGATTGTGCGCATGATTTTGATAGCTATCCATTCGAAATTGTTGGTGAATCACACTACCAATCCAATATTGAGCGGTTTGCTGTAAAAAGAGAGGGCAAGGGTTGCTTTACCGAAGTAGAGGCAAAAATTATCAGGGATATTAATAACAGCCACGATAAAAACGCATGCAGGGTAGACATCAGCGGATTAACAGTTGGTTATTTCCCTCGCAATAATGCCGAGAGTTGGGTAAAACTTTTGGGGCGCTTAAATATGCCTGATAACTCAGAAGTCTATGTTAGGGCTGTGATTGTTGGTGGTGGAAGCAAAGATCATAGCTTCGGGGTAAGATTGGATATACCATCTAGAGTTGCAAATTCTGCTAAATACATAAAAGAAGTTTAAGGTCCTTGTATGAAAAAAATCATTTTATTAGCTTTGGCTATTGGTCTTTTGGGGTGTGGTGGGGAAGTAGAAAGCCCTAAAAAATCCAATACCAGCGAGCAATCAGGCCCTAAAAAAATTAGCCAGTATGCATATAACAATTACTCTATTGATCAGTTCCCTAGACTCTATGCTGAATGGGGTGAGGATTGGGTTAAGAGGATTTCGGAGCTTGAAAAACAAGCAGTTCACAAAATAGCAAATGAACCAAATACGTGTGATTCTATTGATATGGTGGCGCTATCTGATAATAGAAGCACTCCAAAAAAAGAAGCAGTTTTCTTTGTGGACTGCGTGAATGGTGAGCGATTTTATGTATCGCAGACAGATTTAGTTGGCACGAAAGAAATTAAATCACAAACTCAAAAAGCAATTAGTCAAACCGAGGCATTCGATAGGTGTCGCGACATGGTGAAAGCTAATGCTAAATACCCAACCTCAGTAAATTTCAAGCTACTAGATAGCAGCGGTTTTACTGCTGCCACAACAGGTAATGTGGTTGTTATGCTTGGTTTTGATGCAAAAAACAGTTTTGGGGCAGAATTGCCAGCCAAGGCTAGATGCGTGTTTACACCAGAAGGCAAGGGTGAAATAAGCATCATTGAGGGCTAAATTAATAAAATCCACTAACCGCCACTAGGCGGTTTTTTTACGCCTAGAGGAAAGGTTATGGCTACAAAACTCGGAACACTAACTCTTGATCTGGTTGCAAAAATTGGCAACTTTACACAAGGGATGCGCCAAGCTTCATCCTCAGCAGAACGTGAAATGCAGCGGGCCAGTAATAGCGTAAACATCATGAATGGCATGCTTGGGAAATTAGCTGCTACAGCAGGCGCTGCATTCTCTATTAATCAAGTTAAAAACTATGCAGATAGTTACACGGGCATCGTCAATCAGCTCAAGCTTGTGACCAGTGGACAGGCTGAATTAAATACCGCAATGAATGACACCTATAAGATTGCACAAGCTACTGCGTCAAGTTGGGATGCGGTCAATAGTGTTTATTCTAAATATATGTCCAATGCCAAAACACTAAACCTGACTCAAGCGGAGACAGCGCGGCTTACCGAGGTTACATCAAAAGCGGTGGCTGTTAGTGGCTCTACAACTGAAGCAGCAGCGGGGGCTTTGTTTCAGTTTGGGCAGGCTCTTGATGGGAATATTCTTCGGGCTGAGGAATATAATAGCCTGGTTGATGGTGCTGGTGGCTTACTAAATGCCATGGCAAAAGGTCTGGGCGTTACTCGTGGCGAACTGCGTCAGATGATGCTAGATGGGAAACTCTCAGGCCAAGTTATCACCGAGGCATTATTAAAAGCGGGTGATAGTGTTGATGAGTTGTATTCCAAAACCGATACCACTATGACCGCCTCTTTTAACCTGATCACCACCGAAGTTACGAAAATGGTCGGGGAGTTTGATTCAGCTACCGGCGCATCCAAAACATTTGTACAGGGTATTACCCTACTTTCCCAGAACATGGATGCTTTGGTCGATGTCGCAATGGTTGCTGGTGCATATTGGGCTGGAACTTATATTCCCGTTCTAATCAAAGGAACACAGGCGACCATTGCTGACACAGCTGGAAAAGTTTCAAATGCTTTGGCAACAAGAAGTAAGGCTTTGGCTGATTATGATGTGGCAAAATCCAATCTGGCTGCTACAGCTGCCATGGTTCGCTCCATGGGTGTGACGAATGCTCAAACAACAGCGATGATGGCAAATGCTCGAGCAGCCTACCAGCAAGCGGCAGCAGCAAAAGCAGCAGCCGTAGCCAATACTGGTGTGCTAGGTGTTTTAGGCGGGCCTGTAGGCATTGGTGTAACTTTAGCAACTGTAGCAGCTGGCTACCTATTAATGAAAGACAATGCTGATAAGGCCACCGCATCAATTGATACTCAGGGAAAATCGGTTGGTGAGCTAATCGAAAAATACCGAGAATTAAATACGCTTCAGCGAGATAATGAAACTAAAGCGCTAGCAGATCAGGTCGAAGAATTAAGTCTGAAATATCGAGTAGCGTCATCTGACTTACTTTCATTCATGGAAAGCCTACCCATTGCTGACGATAAAATTGCCACCTTTAGAAAGCTGAATAGCGAATTGTCACAAGGGCGAATCTCTACCGATGACTACTACAAGTCGATCAAAGAGGTGAATATCCTCACTGATGACCAGTTATCTAAGGTGCGTACACTTATTGGCGCATTTACCAGCAATAAAGAAAAACTGAATGAAGCAAAAGTTGCTCAAGATGCGCTTTCCAGTTCGATGACTGGCACAACCCAAAAGGCGAAAGAGCAGGCGATTGGCGTGGCTCAATTGAGTGAGGCTATTAAAAAACTCCTCAAGGAATCAAACCAAACCATTAAAGACTCAGCAATTACTTCTGCTCTAGCAAGTCGTGGCTATAACGACACTATGATCGAGCTGGCTAAAAAGTACCTTAATGTTGAAGGTGCGATTGTTACCAATGCGAAAGGTCAAAAGGTCTTAAAAGACGAACTGAAGACTAAACTTCGCGAGGAATATCAAGCCATCATGCGCTCCAAAAATGCTGTCGATGAGCGCAACAAGGCGGAGGAAAAGAGCAAAAAACTACTTGAAGCTACTGGCAATGCAATGAAGGTGAATGCCAAAGTTGCAGCAAATGCGGCCAAGTATAACTTTGCTGCAATTGAGGCTAAAAACAAACTCCCTGAAGGATTACTGTCTGCTATTCACATGCAGGAGTCGCGAGGCAATGCGAACGCCTATAACAAGAGTTCTGGTGCCGCTGGTGGATTCCAGTTTCTTGAAGGCACAGCAAAACAGTACGGTGTAAAAGATCGCTACAACCTTGCGCAATCAGCCGAGGGTGCTGGCAAGTACATGGCCTACCTTCTTGATTTATTCAAGGGGGATCTCGATAAGGCTGTGAGCGCCTACCATGCTGGTGAAGGCAATGTTCAGCGTGGCACGAATATTGGCCCGGTAAACCGCCAGTATGTGAAAAACATCAAGGGTTATTTAGGTGGCTCCAGCGGTGTTTCGTTCACAGAAGATTATTCTTTTGATGACTGGTTGAAGGAGCTAGAGCAGCACGTAGCTGAGCAAGAAAAGCTTGAGAAAGAACTGGCTGAAACCAAGAAGGCTATTCAAGTCAGCTACTACAACGAATGGCAAAATCTTGAATACGATAACCAAGAAAGAATCAAGGAGATCGAAAAAGCTTTTGCTACTGATCCAACAGAGCGCGACCGTCTTTTAGGGCTTCAACAGAAGGCCTATGAAGATGATGTGGCTAACTGGATTAAGGCTCAGGATGAGCGGGTTAAGGCTGAGAATGAGGCTAATCAGCAAATTATTCTAGCGCGTCAAAATGCTTTTGCCATGATGAATGGGCCTTTGGGTGCCATGGTTCAGATGGGGGTGGAAGCCAGCGCTAGGGCATCCATGAATCCAGAGGAATATCAAAGATGGCAGTTGGGTAATGAGCAGCAAGATGGTTATTCACAACTTGCTGATAACCTTTATTCTGCGCGGGAAGGTATTCAGAATGATGAGTACACTACCGATACTGAAAAGTATCAGCAGCTCGAACAGGCTTACGAAGTTTATCTGCAAAACAAGGCTGCACTATCTGAGGCGTACAGCAAACAAGAGCAAGATCTAGCAAAAACTCAGTACGAGAGTCAGTTGAGCTTGTGGGGCAATCTTTTAGGTCAAGCTCAAAACACTTGGTCGCAGATGACTCAAGCGGTCAAGGATAGTGAGGGTGAGCAATCTGGTGCGTTTAAGGCCATGTTCTTGATGCAGCAAATGTTTGCCATTGGATCTGCTTTGGTAAGCACACATTTAGCAGCCACACAGGTGGCCGCTGATGCAACAATCCCTTTCTTTGGTGCCAAAATTTCAGCTTCTAAAGCAATGCTGGCAATGGGCTACGCTAACGTCGGCCTAATCGCAGGTCAAACCATTGCAGGCATGGCCCATGACGGTATCGACAATATCCCGAAAGAAGGCACATGGCTTCTGGATAAGGGTGAACGTGTTGTTGATAGTCGAACGAATGCCGATTTGAAGAGCATGATTGCTAATCAGAAGAATGGTGGCGGCAACGTGGAAATTAATGTGCATGTCACCGACTCAGGCGTAACAACACAATCTAACCAATCGGATCAAAAGCAACTCGGCCAGATGATCGGCAATGCAGTCCGTGCGGTAATTCGACAAGAGCAACGCCAAGGAGGCCTGTTATCTAAATGAAAACGATAATGGCTATATCACTAGCCCTAGTTATTTCCCTAATCCTATATGCGGCCTCTTTCTTGATTAACCCAAGTCACTACAAAATTTTCGTAGTGGCTTTTGTTTTTGGGCTGAGCTGCGCATTCTTATTGAGGTACAAAACATGAAAGCAATTCAATACAAAAGACCCGATGACAATAGCAATATTGATGATGGTGCTCTTCAAAAAGCATTTGGGGGGCAGATTGAATATATAGGCGGGTCGTGGTGTCGTAGTCGTGTTGCAATCTTGAGAGCCAATGGTCAAGAAATTTATATCCGCTATGGGGATTGGATACTAGAAAAAGAAGGACTGCTTATTTTGCTGACTAACGAAGAATATCAACTTCTTCAATCCGAACAAAAGCTAAAAGAAACCAAAGATCGAATTGATAGTGAGGTAAAGCAGCACCAGCACCGTGTTCGAGTGGGTATCGTTAAGCCACAGGCTGAACCATCTAAAGACCTTGGCCAAATGATCAGTGATTCAATTAAGGCTGCAATCAAGAAAGATCAGCAACGAGGCGGATTACTTACCGGAAACAAGTTTTCAGAAGGTGGCTTCACAAAAGATACGCGACCAATTATTTCAATAAATATTGAATGGCCGAAGTTATGAGCAATCAAAAATTCACATGGTGTAATGACTTCGATGGAAACTCTCAAACATCAAGCTTTAAAGTCCTTCAGTCCAGTTTTGGCGATGGATATACACAGCGAACCAGTGTTGGGATTAATAATCAATCTGGCACATGGGCATATAAAAGGACTGGCAAAAAGGCTTTGATTTTAGAGATTAAAGCTTTTTTCGATGCTCATAAGGGTGCTGATTCCTTCCTTTGGGATTCACCTTTGGATGGCGAGGTTCGTGTGGTTGCAGGGGACTATATGCCGATCAGTTTGGGTGGCGGTATGTGGTCTATTTCCACCACATTCACCCAAGACTTTAAACCTTAACTTCAATCAACTTTATGCCCTCAATCGAGGGCTTTTTTGTGGGCGTAAATTATGGCGATTCAAACTGCAAATTTAGGAACAGCACCAAGCGGAGCAGGCGGTGACACTTTCCGCTCAGCAGCAGCAAAATACAATGAAAACTTCTCCAATCAGCAGCACGCTGCAAGTCGGATGGTTGGATTGGGGGCAGGTGATTTGGCGCAAGTATGGGACCTCAGGCGAGCGATAGCACAAATTAATATTGAAGACACTCTTCCTGCTGGGTGGGATTTAAATAATTTAACAGCGGGTGATTTTGTTTTGTACGCAGCTACAGCAAACCCTAATAGCCCTCCAGCATTCTATGCGTCACTGTACGCAACAAGAAACTTTTCTAATGATGGGCAACTTACAGTGATTGGTCATGATTACTTTAATGGGGGGTTAATTACACGAGGGAAAAATAATAATTCATGGAGTCAGTGGGCAAAACACTACCATACCCTAAACACTACTGTAGACGGGAATGGCTTTATTAAAGCAGCTTCTCCTGTAGTTAAACTGTTTGCCGATAAAATTGAACTTAATGATGAGGCGCAGCTGCAAGATATTGCTTTTGATAAATTAGGTATGGGTGACTATCTAATCAAGGGTTCATCCGGTTTCGCACAAGAAGGTTGGTATATAGAAATGCCCAAAGATGCTAATGGTAATGTGCTAGTCGCAGTGGTCTATGAGCAGCTTGAGAATAATGACATTTCTGTCAAAACCTATGCCAAAAAATTTGATGACGAAACTGGCGATATCGTTGCCAATCTGACCAAACCACGCGATATTCCCGCAGGTCGCTGTATTGATTTGCGCTTACAGGAGCTGCCACACCCTGAAATTCAAATTCCTGAATCAATTGCACCACCAAAATTTCAACCTACAGGTTTGGCCGAAGCAGTCGCTACAGTGATGGAGTCTTATCATGACCCTGAACAGTGATTTTCAAAAGCTCTATGTAGATGGTCTGATTACGTTGTTTGAATTAGATGCTCGCGCTTTGGGTGCGGGCATTTTACGTTTTCATGGTCATATCTCTTATGAAGAATGGGAGCGTATTTATACGTCCATCGGCTCAGCTGAATTAATTGGTGCTGACACAGGCTCAATTGGTAAAGTTTTTGATTCTGGCAATGAAAAAGCATGGCAGCGAAATATCATCTGGCAAGGTCAAACTTTTGAGCCAATGGCGCTGGAGGTGTCTGGCCTAGAAATGCGCTCAGATGGTAAAGCTTCAGCACCAACTTTAAGTATGGCAAACAATATTGGTGGCATTCAAAACGCAGTTTCTGCTCTTTGTTTACAGTTTGGTGACTTTGCAGGCGCAAAGCTCAAAGTCATTACCACGCTGGCTAAATATCTGGATGCTGAAAACTTTAGCACTGGCAATCCGACTGCATCAAATGAAGCAAAAGAGCAGCTCTGGTACATCGAACAAAAGACTTCCGAAAATGCTCAAGCCGTTACTTTTGAGCTTTCAAATCCAATTGATTTTGAGGGCTTGAAAATACCGGTTCGGCAGATTTCAAATTACTGCGCATGGGAATATCGTAGCGAACAATGCGGCTATACAGGCGCAGCCATGTTTACGGACAGAGATGAGCCTACAGATAATCCTGCGCTAGACAAGTGCTCAAAAAGAACAAACGGGTGTGAATGTCGATTTGGTAAGGGTAGTGTTCTGCGCATTGGTGCTTTCCCTGCTAGTTCATTATTTTAGGTGATGTATGAAACTAACCGCAAAGCTTAAAAAAGCAATCCAGGCGCATGCTGCTGAAGTTTATCCCTCCGAGTGCTGTGGTGTGATTGTGAATAAGGAATACATCCCATGCCGCAACATTTCGGATAACAAAGATCAGTTTGAAATTCACCATGAAGATTTAGCCAAGGCTGAAGATCTGGGCGAAATTCAGGCTTATGTACATTCACATCCGAATGCTTCTGCACGTGCGTCTGAGATTGATTTAAATCAGATCGAATTGCATGAAAAGCTATGGGTAATCTGTGCTTATCCTGATATTGAATTTCAGGTCTATGAGCCATGCGGATATAAAGCGCCTTTAGTCGGCCGCAACTATATTCACGGCATTCAAGACTGTTATGCCATTGTTCGTGATTTCTACAAACGCGAGCTGGATGTTTATATTCCAGACTATGAGCGTCAAGATTTATGGTGGGAGTCTAAGGACAGCCCTTCGCTTTATCTGGATAATTTTCAGAAGGAAGGCTTTATTGAGGTGGATCAGCCTGAATATGGCGATGTGCTGCTGTGCCGCGTCGGACGCACTGAGCATGTCAATCATGCGGTAATCTGGCTGGGTGATAACGGTGTGCTTAAATCCGAAAAGACTGAGCCTTGCATTGGATCCACTTTGATTTTACATCATCCGTATGGTCGTAAATCTGTGCGTGAAATCTTTGGTCAGCAATGGCAGGAACGAGTTGCAAAGGTGGTTCGATATGCTCAAAACAATTAAGTTGTACGGCATTCTAGCCAAGAAGTTCGGTAAAGAATTTCGGCTCGATGTGGAAAATACCCGTGAAGCGATGAGAGCTTTATCAGTTCAGGTGCCGGGTTTTGAGCACTTCATGTTACATGCGCATGAACAAGGTTTAGAGTTTGCAGTTTTTCAGGATAAACAAAATATTTCTGAAACCGAACTCGACATGAGCACCAGTGCCAAAGTGATTAAAGTGGTACCAAAGGTTAAGGGCGCGGGTGGTGTGGTCCAGACCATTTTAGGGGCTATACTTATTGTTGGCGGTATCTTTACTGGCGGCTTATCTACTGGACTGGGGGTTGCCTTGATTGGTGCAGGTGTTGGTATGGCAGTTGGCGGTATTGCCATGATGCTTATGCCTAAAGTTGAAACACTTCAAGATCAAAACCAAGACGGAAACAAGGCCAATAAAGGCTTTGGCGGTGCAGTGACCACAGTCGCACAAGGGAATCCGGTACCGGTGCTTTACGGTCAGCGTGAAGTGGGCGGATTCATCGCAAGTGCCGGACAGTACCCCGAAGACTTGATGTAAACAATAGGAATATACAGGCGCATACAGCGCCTTTTTTATTGTCTGAGAGAAATTATGAACGCAGTAATTAAAGGCGCAAAAGCAGGTGAACAAAAGGCCAGAAAGGCTGTAATTGCACCAGACTCAGCTCAGTCCAAAACCTATATAAAAATCCTGTACGGGCTGTCTGAGGGGGAGGTGGAAGGTCTAGCCAGTGGCTTGCAATCGGTTTATCTGGAAGAGACACCGCTACAAAATCCGGCTGGTGGCTGGAACTTTGAAGATATTCAGGCTGATTTTCGCCATGGCACCAATGACCAGACCCACATCGAAGGCTTTCCAGATATTTCATCGGAAACAGCAATCAATGTGGAGCTAAAGTCTGAAGCGCCTTGGGTTCGCTCACTTACCAATACTGATCTGGATGCAATCCGTTTGCGCTTTAAGTGGGGGCCATTGCGTCAGCAGAATGCTGATAATGGCGATGTAAAAGGCATCGTCATTCAGTATGCGATTGATCTGCAAACTGATGGAGGCACATGGACCGAAGTTTTAAATACTCAGATTGCTGACAAAACCTCTGCAAATTATGAACGCTCACACCGGATTGATTTACCTAAGGCTGATACAGGTTGGACCGTCCGTGTTCGTCGATTAACGCCAAACTCAACCTCAGAATACATCAGCGATAAGATGTACGTTGATGCACTGACTGAAGTGATTGATCTAAAACTCAGTTATCCGAATACCGCTTTGCTTGGCCTGCAATATGATGCTGAAACATTTTCCAATGTTGCAAAAGTTGCAGTCGATTTAAAAGGCATTAAGCTTCAGGTTCCATCAAATTACAATCCAGTTGCACGCACCTATACAGGCATGTGGGATGGCACATTTAAGCGCGCCTACACCAATAACCCGGCTTGGATTTATTATGATATTTGCACATCAAAACGCTATGCTTTAGGAGATCGCTTAACGTCTGCAATGTTGGACAAATGGTCCTTGTACCGCTTGGCACAGTATTGCGACCAAATGATTGATGACGGCAAAGGCGGTCTGGAGCCGCGTTTTACTTGTAATGTGTATCTGCAATCAACCGAAGATGCTTATACAATTTTAAGCAAGTTGGCTGGTGTATTCCGTGCGATTTCATATTGGGATGGAAATTCCATTGTCTGTGATGCCGATATTCCGCAAGACACTTACTTTACTTACACACGCGCCAATGTGATTGATGGCTTGTTTGAGTATTCAGGCACCCGTGCGCGTGACCGTCACACTGTTGCTAAAGTGGCTTGGGATAACCCTGCAAATCACTATAAGACAGAGTATGTCTATGTGCGTGATGAAGCGGCTATTGCAAAGCTCGGTGTACGCATTGCCGAGATTGATGCATGGGGCTGCACATCGGAAGGCCAAGCACAACGAGCGGGTCTTTGGGCATTAAAATCTGAGCAATTAGAAACTCGCACTGTATCTTTTAAAGTTGGTCTTGACGGTTATATTCCGCAGCCGGGCCGCGTGATTGAGATTGCGGATGAGTTGTTTGCAGGTCGGGCCAATGGTGGTCGTATTTCTACTGTCAGTGCCGACCGTAAAATTATCACTTTAGATCGTGACGATGTGGTGTGTCGTGCAGGCGATCGACTGGTTGTAAATGGTGAAAATGGTAAAGCGCAAGCGCGTAT
Source organism: Acinetobacter sp. YH12226 (assembly GCF_013417805.1). Classification (GTDB taxonomy): domain Bacteria; phylum Pseudomonadota; class Gammaproteobacteria; order Pseudomonadales; family Moraxellaceae; genus Acinetobacter. Next base: position 352,537 of record NZ_VPDG01000002.1, read on the forward strand.
TGTGTCATCGAAAATTGGCCGCAAGGTCACAGTTACAGTGGCGTTTGACTCTGTTGCAGCAGAAAATGTTTGGGTCGTTGATGCTCAAGACTTAAAAACGATGAAGTTCCGCATCATGAGTATCACTCAGGATGAGAAGCATCAGTTTTCAATTACTGGTCTGCAGTACGAATCAGCAAAATATGATGTGATTGATTTCGGTGCTTTCATTGATGAGCGCCCAATTTCAATCATTAATCCAACTGTTCAGGCACCAGTCGAGTCTGTATCAATCACTTCTGAAACTATGGTGCAACAAGGTCTTGCAGTGGAAACCATGGTTATCTCATGGCCACAGGCACAAGGTGCAACCAAGTATCAAGTCGAATGGCGCAAGGACAACGGCACATGGATTAAATTGCCGATTACGGGCAGCAACTCAGTAGAAGTACAGGGTATCTATGCGGGCAACTACGAAGCGCGTGTTACTGCGATTTCAGCGTTTGACGTTGCATCTCTGCCGACGTATTCAATGTTCACAACTTTGTCAGGCAAGCAAGGTTTACCGCCTGCTTTAGCCAACATTACAGCGACAGGCATCTTATTTGGCTACCGTTTAAATTGGAATTTTCCTGCGGTTGGTGCGCTTGATACCGCTTATACGGAAATTGAGATTGCAAGCACCGCAAATGGTGCCAATGCCGCGCAACTTGGGCTTTTTGCATACCCAACAAACAGCCATGTCATTCAAGGGATGCAACCAAACCTAACGCGTTACTTTCGTGGTCGCTTGATTGACCGTATTGGGAATATCGGCCCGTGGTCGCAATATGCAAGCGCAATTACCTCAGCCGACGCATCTGCCGTACTTGATATTTTGTCGGGCAAAATCACTGAAACGCAACTGGCGCAGGATCTGGCAACCAAAATTGATCGCATTGATGAATTTGACGGTGATGTGTCAGATATTATTCAGGCTGTAAATAATCTAGAAGATGGATTTACACAGGAGCGATCTGAAAGAATTGCCGGTGACGAGCAAGTTCTGAATCAACTGACTGCTTATAAGTTAAGCAATGATCAGGCAGTTGCCGCAGTGGTTGAAGAGGTTGAGCTTATTGTTGGTGATCAGCAAATCATGTCATCAAAAATTGACGGTGTGTATGCACAAGTCAATCCAAAATTAATCGGCTCAACTGATGACTTGATTGGCTCAACCGAAGGCTTTGCGGGCACATGGACTTTGCAATCGGCATTGATCGAAGGTGATATGGCTCAGGCGCAAAGAACTGACATTGTTCAAACACAACTGAATGATAACGTCGCAACCGTTCAGGAGGTTAGTGAGTCGGTTAATGGTTTGTATGCACAGAAGTACATCAAACTCGACGTAAACGGCAAAGTGGCAGGTTGGGGTGGAGTGAATGATGGCAAGGAATCGAATTTCATTCTGAACTTTGATTCTTTCGCGATTGGTTCAGGGAATAGCACTGGTTATTACCCATTTATATTCCGCAATACGCCATTCACTGATCCGGTGACAGGTACAGTGTTTCCTGTGTCCGCTTACTTGAAATCAGCAATGATGGACTATCAGTCTGTCAAAACTTCGCATATTGAAGATTTAGCAGTTAAGACTGCAAAGATTGATAAATTGGCTGTAAAAACAGCTCAGATAGATGATCTAGCTGTTACAACCTCGAAGATTGGAGATCTTCAGGTTGACACATTGAAGATCAAAGACAATGCCGTAACAGTACCCGTATCTGCATTTGCTGAGGCTGCAATCCAAGTTGGGTCGGGGTATACCACAATTCAAACGCTCTACGTTCCTGCTGACATGGGGCATACGATTTTAACTTTCGGGGCTGTATTTAGCTTTAATAGTTTTGATACTAAACAGCAAATCCTATGTCGTGTGCTGAAAAATGGAAATGTAGTATTTGAGAATCTGGAAGTGTTTTATCTAGAGTCCAATACTGTTGGAAAAACTACATCACTATCAGGATCTCACTCACACGGGGTCTCGGTTTCTTTTTCAGGAAATACAAGCAATGAAGGTAGCCACTCTCACAGCGTGAGCGTTTCCGGCAATACAGGATCAACAAATGCAGGCGGTACTTTTCATAGTCACAGCTTCAGTGATTCGGCAGGAACCAATTCCGCTGGAACTCATAGTCACTCATTTAATGTTAATAGTTCTAGTTTTACATCTGCAGCCGATCCTGGACATACACACTCAGTGAATATCGACAACCAATCTAGAGGGGCAGGAACTATGAATATTTCAAGACATGATTCAACCGGCATTGCTGGCACATTCCAGCTTCAATTAATTGCCGTAACTGGAGGAAATATTAGTGTTTCACAGCGATACATACACGCAATGACAATGAGGAAATAAAAGTGGCTTATTATGCAGTTTATGATAAATCATCTGGTGAGATTGAAAATGTAGTTGAATGTCCTGAGTTCTTATCAGACACAATACACCTGGATGGAAATCAAAGTTACCTGCAGGTTGAATCTCAAGTATCACCTCAAGAATATTTAATATTCAAAGACTCTTTAGTTTTAAAGAGTTAGGCGTATAAGTGAATCAAGGCACCCAACTGGGTGCTTTTTTATTACCAAAGTTTAGGGGGATGTATGGCTAAAGGGGATGTATATGGACTTTCTTAGTCAAGTATTGGAAAGCATAAAGAACCATTCACACATCCTTTTTACAGGTGTGCTGGGTGCAACTTTTGGCTTTCTATTAAGTAAGGAGCCAACCCGGGATCGCTGGATAGGGTTCTTTGCAGGCTTCATTTTGTGTGTGGTCTTTGCTGAGCCAGCAAGCTTATTTCTTGCTAATGGCAAGTACCCTGAGCTATTTGGTTTTGTCTTGGGTGCTGCTGGTAAGAGTACAGCTGAAGCATTATTAAGTTTGGCTCGATCAAGACTTCTTGGTTTAGTCAAAAAGGAGAATGAAGATGCTGCTAATCATAAGTAAGACGGCATTGGTATTATTTCTAGTTTCGTTTGCAATCATGGTGTTCCATCCAAAAATTAGACTACCAAAGCACATCGATTTTCTTTTGATGCTGTCAATTATTTTTGGGGTAGCCCTCTTTGTAAAAGATGACTACTCACCCAGCCCAGCCGGAACTCTTTTTTACACCACGGTAAGTATTGTATTCGTACTTTTCACCCGACAGCTTTATATCTGGGGGAAGGAAGGTGCACGTCCTAAATTTTTTAATACGGATAAAGATGATGAACACCACTCAAATTAAAAAACTCCAAAAAGCAGTAGGTGTGCATGACGATGGCATTATTGGCCGTGGCACCCTGACCGCAGTATTTAAAAAATTGGGTGCCAGTCAGTCACGTGCTGAAGAACTTGGTCTTGCTGCCAATGTCCATTTGCGAACCTATGGAATCCTGGACAACCCACTTCGCTTTATTCACTTTCTTGCACAGCTGGCCCATGAGTCCGGCAACTTCCGTTACATGGAAGAAATCGCATCTGGTGCAGCTTATGAAGGTCGAAAGGATTTAGGCAATACACAAGTAGGGGATGGCAAGCGATTTAAAGGTCGTGGTCCAATTCAATTAACTGGCCGTACCAACTATCGCAAGTATGGTCAGCAGCTCGGCATCGACTTTGAAAACAATCCTGAAATTGTGGCTATCCCAAGTATCGGCTTAATGGTCGCTTGTAAGTTCTGGTCTGATAGTGGCCTGAATGCTTTGGCTGACAAAGATGATGTGCTAACTATTACACGCCGGATCAATGGCGGCACCAATGGTCTGGCAGATCGTAAAGCGCACTTATTAAAATTAAGAGCACTTGTTTAATAAAATAGATAAATGCCCTCAAATGAGGGCTTTGTTTTTTACTTTAATAGATAATTATTGGCTGCACAGCTCATTCAATTGCGACGAATGTAAATGTAGGGATACGTGTTGGGGTGGTAACTCCTTTACACTTAAAAGGATTCAATTACACGAGTATTTTATTTCTACAAATACATAAAGTATCTTACGGTCCTAGCCAAAACACTCTCCTGACTAGAGGGTAAATGAGCTATGGTTTCAATATTTATATTTTTAAAATCAGAATCCCAACAGTTATTTATCAAGGCTCCTTTAGTGCAGCTGATTGTTTGCAAACCATTAACATTTAGATTGTGTGTATCTTCGGCAATTAAGGCTATGTCGCAGTTGATGGCCTTAAAATTTGATATAAATACATTTTTCGAACCTTTAACGTATATTCCCGCCATTTATTTTTCCTATAAGATTTTTTGTAATTCAGCTATATATGGCCAAATTTGTGGAAACAAAAAACTTTGAATTGTTATCCAGCTACCAAGTAATCCAATTAATTCAGCAGTATTGCTTTTTAGATTATCTCTAGTTTGTAATTCAATAATTGAGTTAATTTTTCCAATAGTCTCTTCCTTGAATGGCTTGTTGGTTGCAGAATTTATAGAGTTATCATCTATCTTCTCTAATGCAGATTTTAGGTCATTAAAAAACGAGAGCTCCTTTTCTATAAAAACTTCAATATTTTTAAATTCATTGTCAGAGGTATCATTTAAAACAAAACCTTTACCTTCTCCTTTAACCATTATATTGACATCAGAGAATTTATTCCTACCACCACCATTGACCTCAAAAGCAACATTCTGATTAGACATACATACCCTCTACACTAGTTGTTAAAGAAAAACACATTTAATATTCCATGTGCTCAATTGAGCATATCACTCAAAACCACAAAATTACTCTTCAGATTAAATACCCACCCAGATTCCTTCCTAAAAATCTCCCCATTGTTTATCGTGTGCTCTATGTAAAAGTAGGTCCATGTTTTCATGCTAACAATTCCTTTCTGAACTAATTCAAAAATAGATGATATAATCAACTTGCACAAGGATTCTAAGACTTGTGGATAAAGTCACGTTTAGACCAAGATTAACCCAAATCAAAATAAGCTACTGTTTTTACTATAAAGATACTACGTTGACATCGTAGAGGTCAGCAGTTCGAGTCTGCTTATACCTACCAAGATTCTAAACGTTATGTTATAAGGGTTTTAAGCGAAAACAGTAGCTTAAAGCCTTTTTTTAATGCCTTGAGTAAAGTGAGCCGTTATCCGCACTATCTGCAAAACCCGTATTTTATGCAGTTATTGCCGTTAAATTTACGTCAAGTTTACGTCAAGAATTTTGGAAATTACGTCATGAAATTACCCAAGCCCAGAAAGCGCGGTTCGGCCTACTACATTGAACTAATGATCAATGGAAAACGTTCTTCAGCAACTCGTGATACCGCAAAAGAATGTGAGCAAGGGGTAGCTCAAAAGATGCTTGAAGCGAAGGTCAATCAGATGGCGGAAGACTTGAGCATAAAACAGTACTATCCCTTCAAAACACTTTTTCATAAATACTATGATAAGCATGGCCGTAAACTTCGCGGATCCAAATACGTCAAAGAACAATTAGCGCCGTTTGATGAAAAGTTTGGTGCACTGGCAGATATGTCTATTCATGACATTTAGCTTAAATATTTCAGCTCAAAGTTCCGCAAATTAATAAATTGATTGAAGTGCTGCACTTGCGTTGTACTCGGCTGGAATAGGCTGATCAGCTACAGGCAGATTCGCAGTGTAGGTTCAGTCAATTTTTTATCACGCACAGCGCTTGCTTCATGCTAGATGACATCTTCTAGGGTTTGCGCATCGTAAGATGTTGCTGATGCTGATATGCCTTAAAGAAGAAGGGTAAGAGCAGATAGATCTGTATAAATGTTTGGGCCTGCAGCATTTCGGCTTGTATGACTTTTTTACGTTGGTCACTACGGCGCTCGCTGGCGAACTTAAGGTTTTTTGGCATGGACTTTTATTATTTTTATAATCAGTCTTCATGATAAAAGTAAATTGTTGATCCTAACCGTTTGATCAAAAACCTGGGAATAAACTGCAGGATTTTTGTTGGAAAAGTCGCAATTTTGATAGGGCTAAGTGCAGAATTAAAACGGATTAAAGCTCTTAATGATATGAAAAATAATAGTTTTTATTTCAAAAAAATCTCTAGGGTTTTCGGTTATATTGAATTATTTCAATAGTACATCTTCAGATTGTAGATAAGGCCTTACCAGATACAAAGACTGCATCGGGTAAGTAGTTTAATTAATGGCTACTCGATTTGACCATAACTTTATTCTGATACATCTTTGCATCTGCTTCTTTGATAGCTTCAGCTAACCCAAAGGTTGGATTACGCATTGCAAAGCCAATTGCAGCACTAATTCCAACTTTTGTAAAAGTATTTTGAATTCTTGATGCAAGCTTCTTCGCATGCTCTAAGTTAGTTTCAATGGTCATCACAGCAAACTCATCACCTCCTAAGCGAGCGATAATATCATTACTACGTACCGTGTTTTTGAGAGCTAAAGCCATTCTTTGAATGAGCTCATCACCTGCAGCATGACCCAGAGTATCATTTGTGATCTTAAGATCATTAAGGTCTATCATAAGAATAGCAGTAGGGTGACCATAACGCTTACAGCGCTCTTCCTCTTTGATAATAAGCTCATCCCAAGCACGACGGTTGAAAAGTCCAGTCATTGGGTCGGACATTGCTTCTATTTCAAAACGCTCAGCTTTACGTATGTACTCAGCAGCTTTCATATCAGCTTGAATCGTATAACTGAGTACCTTTGCTATCAACTCGAATAATGGAGCATCTTCAACAAGAATTTTAGGTTGAGGTTCGGGATCAATTGCACATAGAGTGCCAAAAAGAGAGCCATCTTCTTTATACAGAGGTTGGCCGATATAGGCTTTAATTGAGACTAGGTGATTTATAGGTGCATCTGCGTAAACTTGAATATCAGGTGAATAGGGAGCAATACGAGGCATATTACTTTGTACCATGTGTGAGCAGAATGAGTCTGCCCAATGAAATACTTGTCCGGGCTTAACGTTATAGCCATTATCTTCACTCAATAATACAATCCAGTCGTCACCCTCAGTACGAGTAATCATCCACAATTTGAAGCCAAAGCGTTGAGATAAGAATTTTAAAATGGCTTGGCCAGCTTCTTCAAAGTTATTAAAGTTAATATTATTCATGAAGTGAACCTACTGCAACAGTAAGAATATATATGCGAAATACCCAATATATGAGTAATTCTTATAAACGGGAGCCTAAAATAGGTATTATATAGAAATGTGTGAAATTTATACTAAAAATAATACTTAAAGAAATTTATTTTTATAATGAAATTTAAAATTAGCCTGCGGTTAGAAATACCAAGATGTAATTTTCTTATTACTTATGAAAAAATGCAATCACTGCCATTATAGCTGCGATATTCATAAGTATTAGAAATATATAAAAAGTCATAATGAATCGAAGCTACCAAAAAATTTTCAAAATTATAGTTCTAAAGAAGCATTTTAAATGTATCTTAATTATTAACAACGAAAGGAAATTGTAAAGTCGAAAGGAAAAGTGTCTAACCCTTTATATTATAATAATATTTATATTAATTTAGTGATTTATCCAAATCATTCAACAGTTTATCTTCATTGTACGCATTGGGGGGGACAATCTTATAAGAGCTGGTATATAGTTTCCTTTAAATTTTTTGGGATAAGCTTCACATATAAGAAAAAATATAAAGTTTATTGTTATTTAACTTTGAATTATATAGAGAATCTTATAAAAGAGAACTCGTACATATCGGATTGTTTAATATGAACTTAGAAAAATAAGTGATTAAAATCATGTCATCGTTTCTAATAATTATAGGATTTATATGATGTTTTGCAGGGATAATTTTTAGACCACATATTTCCCATAAAAAGGTCAAGAATTATATGGCTGCAAAAGCTGCTGGCTTCTTATGTATGTTACCAGGAGTATTTCTATTTTGTCTTAGATCTTATTTAACATAAATCCCCCCGCTAGGGGGACTCGATTCTAGTCTTAAAAAACTTCGTAATTACATACTTCTATTCTTGAAATAAAATCGAGAGGCATTGTCAGTCTCTCAGCTGTAATAGTTTCAAAATGAACCCAGATAGCAGCATCTCTATTCTCAAAACTAATACTTACAAGTTTAACTAAGTCGTAAGGTTCAACATTATGGGTCAAGATAATATTATAGAGGTGATCTGAGCGTACGTACGAAATAAGGATTTGATGGATAGTTAATTGCTCTTTACTGCTTAACTCACTGTAATTACTTAGTTCTGGTAAATCATTTTGAATATTCACTTCAATCCTTAACAATCTTAAATTTTCTGTAGAAAACGGCGATTTTATCAATTTAGACAACGCTGAATATATTGGCTTTTGTTAATTCTTTCTAAATCTTGTTCTCGCTCGATAAACATAGCGTATACAGTTAACTACCTGACCTACAAATATACATTGGTTGTTTAACTCAATAATATTTGGCTTGAACTCTGGACTTAGAGCCTGAAGATATCTTTTTCCATTTGTCTCAATAACTAATTTTTGAAAGTAGCATCATCACCGTAACGAACCATAATAATGTCATCAGATTGCATGTCTCCGTAAAAAGCATCCGGATCAACTGGACTGCTCCCAGTATCCTAGACATAAGACAGCCTCATTTTAAAACTGTTTCCAATGGTTTTGGAGTCCCCATCTCAGATTGTATTCATAAAGCACATATATTTTATATTGCGAATATGCGTATATTCATATATAAAGCTATGATTCGTCGATAAGAGGGAAGCTCATGAATCAAATGCCAAAAGTCCAAATTTATCATAACCCGGCCTGTGGCACCTCACGCAATACGCTGGCGTTAATTCGCAATGCGGGAATTGAGCCGGAAGTGATCGAATATCTGCTTACGCCACCCTCGAAAGATCAGCTGGTCAACATGATTCGGGATGCCGGTTTGACGGTTCGTGAAGTGCTCCGTAAAAATGTCGATCCCTACACCGAGCTGAATCTGGATGATGCCGGCTGGAGCGATGAGAAACTGCTGGATGCCATGCTGCAACATCCGATCCTGATCAATCGCCCGTTGGTGGTTACCGAGTTTGGAACCCGATTATGCCGTCCATCGGAAGTGGTACTGGATATTCTGCCTTTGCCACAATTAAAAGCCTTTGCCAAAGAAGACGGTGAAATCATCGTGGATGAACAGGGCAATCGGATAAAATAAAGTGTCCCCCCATGCGAAAAAGCTTCAACTTGATTGGAGCTTTTTTATCTGAAAAACACATTGACGATGATCTATATCGGAAAAAGCGGGAAATTGTTCAAGCGAGCGCTTTCTGGTAGGCATATTCTGATCTGGATATCATTTTTGACAGGTCATCTTTACCATATATATGGATATGTGTATATTTGCATAAAAAATGGGAGCAATTATGGACCACGTTCAGTTTTTTAAATGTTTATCTGATGAAACACGTCTCAGTATTGTCCTGCTAATTGCACAAAACAAAGAGCAATGCGTCTGTGATCTGACCGATAAACTGCAGTTAAGCCAGCCGAAAATTTCACGTCATCTGGCCTTGTTACGTTCTTGTGGTTTACTCAACGATCGCCGGCAAAGCCAGTGGGTGTACTACAGCATTAATCAGCAATTGCCGGCCTGGTGTTTTGAAATTCTGGACGTGCTAAAAGCTAGTGAGGTTCCGGTTTTATTTGATTCTTCCGCTCTATCGATTCAGAGCCATTGCGAGTAAGTTTTCATGAAATTTTTGTTTTTATGTACGGGGAACAGTTGCCGCAGCATTCTCTCTGAAGTGTTGTTCAATAGCCGTGCGCCAGAAGGCTGGGTCGCTTACAGTGCCGGCAGCAAACCTTCCGGTCAGGTGCATCCCTTGACGCTTGAAACCCTGCACAATCTGGGCTTGTCGACTGAAGGCTTATCCAGCAAAAGCATTGATGCCTGTGAACAGTATCAGCTAGACGTGGTGATTACCGTCTGTGATGCGGCAGCACAGGAAGCGTGTCCTCTTTATCTTGGCGGAGCGATCAAGGCGCACTGGGGCCTGTCTGATCCGTCCCATTTAGAGGTGGATAAAGAAGAAAAAATGAAAGCCTTTATGAGCACTGTTGAACATATCAATCGTCGCCTGGATGCTTTGTTTAAACTTAACGTAAATGAGCTTTCTCGCTCGCAATTGATTGCAGCGATTAATCAAATTTCGAATGTTGAGTAAGTCACATGTCTGAAAAACGCATGTCCTTTTTAGATCGCAACCTGACGCTCTGGATTTTTATTGCCATGGCGTTAGGCATCGCCATAGGAAACTTTTTTCCTCAAGCATCGGTTGCTCTGGATCAATTCAGTATTAATTCAGTCAATATTCCAATCGCGATTGGTCTGATTCTGATGATGTATCCACCCCTGGCAAAAGTGGATTATGCGACCTTGCCGCAAGTGTTTAAGGATAAGAAAACCCTGACGCTATCTTTAATTCAAAACTGGTTGATTGCTCCGGTACTGATGTTTGCGTTGGCTGTGATTTCTTTGCATAGCTATCCAGAGTATATGACAGGCGTGATCCTGATTGGTTTAGCTCGATGTATCGCCATGGTACTGGTGTGGAATGGTCTGGCCTGTGGTGATAACCAATATGTTGCAGCATTGGTGGCGTTTAACAGTATTTTCCAGATTTTATTCTTCAGTACCTATGCCTGGTTATTCCTGACCTTCCTTCCGCCATATTTTGGTATTGAAGCTCAAGTGATCAATCTTAGCTTCTGGACCATTACCCATGCTGTTCTGGTTTATCTTGGAATTCCGTTCTTATTGGGTTTCTTAACGCGCTTAATTTTGGTGAAACAAAAAGGCGTAGAATGGTATCAAAACAAGTTCATTCCAAAAATCAGCCCGCTGAGTTTGATGGCTTTGCTGTTTACGATTTTGGCGATGTTTAGCTTAAAAGGGGGGGATGTCGTAAGTCTTCCACTGGAAGTTTTACGCATCGCGATTCCTTTAATCATTTACTTTGTGGCCATGTTCTTTATTAGCTTCTTTATGAGTAAATGGATGGGCAATGATTATCCAAAAACTGCTGCAATCTCATTTACTGCGGCTGGAAATAATTTTGAATTATCACTTGCAGTCGCTATTGCAACTTTTGGTATCGCTTCGCCGGTTGCTTTTACCACGATTATTGGGCCATTGGTTGAAGTACCTGTGTTAATTGCTTTAGTGAGTGTTTCACTGTGGCTAAGAAAGAAATATTTTAAAGAGGCTTGATCCGATGAACCTGCCTAACGTAGATCCAAATCTTATTGAACAACCCACCTTTGAAAAAGTCCAAGCCAAAGAACTAGCTCATCCTCCTCGGATTTTACTGCTCTATGGGTCTAATCGGGAACGTTCTTACAGTCGCCTTGCAGTTCTTGAAGCTGGTCGAATCCTTGAATATTTTGGGGCAGAAGTCAAAATCTTCCATCCCAAAGGGCTACCTTTACCGGAAGATGCTGATACTGAACATCCAAAAGTAAAAGAACTGCATGAGCTTCTGGCATGGGCTGAAGGTATGGTGTGGTGTTCACCGGAACGCCATGGTTCTATGAGTTCCATCTTTAAATCCCAGATTGACTGGATTCCTCTGGCAGGGGGTGCAATTCGTGCCACTCAGGGAAAAACCCTTGCCTTGATGCAAGTCAGTGGGGGATCACAGTCCTTTAATAGTCTGAACCAGATGCGTGTTTTGGGGCGTTGGATGCGGATGATCACGATTCCAAATCAGTCTTCAATTCCAAAAGCATTCCTGGAATTTGAAGAAGATGGACGAATGAAGCCATCAGCATTCTATGACCGGATTGTCGATGTGATGGAAGAACTGTATAAGTTTACTTTACTAACCCGTGGGCAAAGTGCTTATTTGACCAACCGTTATTCGGAACGCAAGGAATCGGCTGAAGAGCTTTCCAAACGGGTAAATCAGCGTAGTTTATAAATTCTAGGTGATCAGAGAGACTGAAAAGTATCTTGAGCAATGGAAGGCTAATTTAAACGCTTGAAAATTTTATGAAATACGCCCAGTCTGATAAGCAGGCTGGGTTTTTATTTGATGACAATAAAGAAGGGGGGAAATATTTTGGCTCAATTACAAGCTGAAGTTGATGTGATCATCATCGGTGGTGGACAGGCCGGTTTGTCCACGGCTTATTTCTTAAAGCGTAAGAACATTCCGTTTATCATCCTAGATGATCAGCCTCAGCCTGGAGGTGCCTGGCAGCATGCCTGGGAGTCCTTGCGCCTTTTCTCCCCGAATAGCTGGAGTTCGCTGTCAGGCTGGATGATGCCGGCGACCGAACAGACCTATCCGACCCGCAATGAGGTGATCGATTATTTGACCGCCTATGAGCAGCGCTATCACTTTCCTGTAGTTCGTCCGGTGCGTGTGGAACGCGTGGAAAGTAAGGGCCAGTATTTAGAGGTTTATGCCGGGGAACAATCCTGGAAAGCCAAAGCGGTGGTAAGCGCTACAGGGACATGGAGCCAACCATTTATTCCCGAGTATGCCGGCCGTGAGCATTTTCAGGGCGTACAACTGCATTCCGCAGATTATAAAAATGCTGAGTTATTTAAAACCAAGAAAGTCATGGTGGTGGGTGGCGGTAACTCTGGTGCACAAATCTTGGCAGAAGTATCTCAGGTGGCCGAAACGCTTTGGATCACCCAGACACCGCCGCAGTTTCTGGCAGATGATGTCGATGGCCGTGTCCTGTTCTTAAGGGCGACTGAGCGCCTGAAAGCCCAGCAGGAAGGTAGAAAGATTGAGCAGCCCATTGGGGGGGTGGGTGATATTGTCATGATTGATTCAGTTAAAGATGCACGTGAGCGAGGCATTTTGCAGAGCAGGCGTCCATTTTCAGCTTTTACAGAACATGGCGTGATTTGGGAAGATGGCAGCACAGCGCATGTGGATGTGGTGATCTGGTGTACAGGATTTAAGGCGGCGCTGAATCACCTCAGCAGCCTCGGAATTATCCAGCCGGACCAGACCATTGCGGTTCAGAATGGCCGCTCTGTTCAGGTACCAAATTTATGGCTGGTGGGCTATGGAGAATGGACAGGTGCTGCTTCGGCCACGCTGGTCGGGGTTTCCCGGACAGCTCGGGCAGTAGCGGAAGACATCGCTGCATTTTTGGCCTGAGAGGATTTGATCCTGATTCAGTCGAGTGGATTGAGTGAATAGTATCTGTCTGCAACGAGCGTCATACCCGATGGTCTGATGCTCGTGATGATACGCTTGCATTGACGTTCGAATTTAATCAGGTAACTTATGCCCACAATGTGGACAGAAGAAATATTTGTTTTTTTCCTGCTCGAGTTGTTCTTTCTTACGCTCATGAATAAGTTCTAACAGGATATCCTGCATTTGTTCTTTGCTCAGTCCGACTTCTTTACGTAAAATTTCAATTTTTTCTTGATCTTCAATTAAGTCAATTTCTGCATCATCGAGCAGTTCACGAAATCTTAATTCCAGTTTGTGCTTGCGCTGTCTCAGCTCATTGGCCAGACCATTTGCCAGAATACCCGCAGGAAGCGCTGCCAGACCCACCCCTAAAATAGTAATTAAAGCCCCTAGAAAGCGGCCTAAGGGGGTGATTGGTGTCACATCGCCATAGCCGACTGTGGTCAGTGTCACCACTGCCCACCACATGGATGCAGGGATGGAGCTAAAGACTTCTGGTTGAGCCTTATTTTCAACCACATATACTCCAGCCGCCGCGATGATGATCATGATCAGCAGGATAAAAATAACCGCCTGAAATGAGCCCTTTTCGCGCTTGATCACCCGCAATAAAATCTGCAGGGAGACGAAATAACGGGTTAATTTGAGTAATCTGAATAATCGAAGGATTCGCAGGAAGCGTAAATCGAGATGCACAAAGAAGTTAATATAGGCCGGGAGAATCGCCAACAGGTCAATGATGGCACCGCCACTACGGATCCATAACCATCGGTTTTTCCATGCACCTTCAAAGGGGTCTTTTTCCGCAATGGCCCAAAATCTTAATAAATATTCCAGGGTAAAAATAAAGATCGAGAATAATTCAAAGGCATCAAACAGCAGCTGATAGGATTGATAGAGGTCATTGATTGATTCAAGTAAAACGGCAGCAGTATTCCCAATAATCAATATAATCAGAAATATATTGATGACGCGACTTAAGATGCTTTCGTGTTCTTCATTATGCAAATTGTCATAAATAAATCTGCGAAGCTTATACCAGGCCTTGAATTCCATAACAGTGCATTACGGTGCGATAAGATGCTTTGAGTTTAGCGCAAGCCCGGCCATCGAAAGGAAATTTTTAAAAAATTAATCAGAATTGTGGGGTGGTGATTATCCTGGATTTTTAGGGCTAAAGCGAGTGTGCACGACTCTAAAATCCCCAAAGCATTCTGGTAAATCTCACTACGGAATACTTGAACGATACCGATACAATACTGCTTCAACAAATACCCTGTTGTCTTTGGCAGTTACTCAAACAGTACTTGCTCGTCCGGGCAACAGATCCTTAATCTGTTCCCACTGATCATCTCTTAATGCATAGCGTTTAGTCATGAAAAAATAATGAGGACAGATTAGATTTTTTTAAGCTAATTGGTGACAGGCCTAGTTGCATCAAGTGATCTTTTTTCTCTGGCATTTTTGTTTTCATAGAGGGGTCTTATTATTTTTATACCTGTTTCTATGCTAAAAATTAAAAGTGCGTTGTGATCGCCTGCTCATAAACTTGAGAATACAGAGAAGGTTTTTGTTGAAGAAAAAGTTATTTGTATAAACAAAGGAAGTGATTTGAATTGGTGATATCTTTATTGGATGTTGAAAAGTAAGAATTTTTATTTCAAAAAATCTCTAGGGTTTTCGATTGTATTGAATTGATTTCAATGCGAAGCCCATAGGGCTGTCGGGCATTGAAAGAGAGCTGATAGCCATACTGTTTTAACAGGTTAGCGGTCAATGCCAGTCCTAAACCATGGCCGTGCTGCTGAGCAGATTTGCGCCAGAAGCGTTGTCCTAAATGTTGGATATCCTGTGCTGTCAGTTGCTGTCCATCATCTTCAATCACTAGGCAACCAGACTGCATGGAAATCCAGATATGGGCAGCCTGTGCATGCAGCAGGGCATTTTCAAGCAGATTTTTCAGTACGGTATACAGCACAAATTCAGGCAGCTGAATTTCGCCCAAGTTGTCCCAGTTTACTTGTATTTTTTTGTTCATTTCTGGATAGCGTGTACCTAAGTCTGCAAGAACTTTCTCAAGTGTGGGGCGAAGCCAGATGGCCTCAGGCATTGCCTGGATACTGTTTTCTGATTGGGTCAGCAATAAAAGCTGCTCGAGTAACAGCGTATAACGCCGGATACTCTCATTGGCCTGCTGCAAATTATGCTGAATGGATTCAGGCAGGTGCTGCTGCTGACCGATCAGCTGGGCCAGTTGTACATGGGTTTTAATTGCAGTCAGGGGACTGCGTAATTCATGTGCAGCATAGGCACTAAAGGCTTTCTCCTGTTGCAGACTGTCATTGAGTTTTTGAATCAACTGCGTGGAATTGTTGACAAAAGGCTGTACTTCTTGGGGAATACTTGCAGGCTTGAGCTGCATTAAAAAATCTGCCACCTCTGAATAGCTAAGGTTTTTCTGGTTCAGGTATTGACTGAGCTGATCCAAAGACCGGAACTGTCGGCGGATAATAAAAACGATCAGGGCAATACAGATCAGCAGTGAGAAGACCAAGGGAATCAGTACGGACTGCAGAATCTGCTGTAGTAAGGTATCCCTCAAGAACATACGTTCTGCTGCCACCACCTGAATATCGCCACGACGCAGAACATAACTGCGCCATTCCGTATCACCCTGCTGCCAGGTGCTGAATCCTTCTGGTCGCTGGCTTAAATTTTGGGGGGCACCGCGTGTTTTGGCAATCACCTGATTACCTAACGAGATGTCAGAGCTAAAAAGAGAAACTTCACAGGCAATTAACTGGTTTGCATCATCATTCTTGGCTAATTTGGATAAGGTTGCATCCCCTAGACTATCCAGCGGTAACTGCTGAATCAGCCGGGCAACCATTTGTGCAGATGCCGATAAGCGTTGATCCAGTGTGTCTTGTAAACGCTGTTTCAGGTCAATATACAGCCATGAAAATACTGCACTCCACAGCACAATAAACACGGCCAAAAGACTCATGACCAAACGCCATTTGAAGCTGTGACTAAACATGACGCTGCTCAAACGGTTTAAAAATATATCCCACACCACGAATGGTCTGAATTAAATCTGGATGCAGTTTTTGTCTCAGGTGATAAATCTGTACATTCTTTGTTTGTTTTGTTCGCATTTAATCTGTTTGGAGCATTTCAGCTGTCCTTACCTAAAGGCATGTTACAGCGTCTGGATCAATGGCAGCAAAAGCAGAAGGGTGGCACGCTGATTGGTGCCGGTCTTATGGGCATGATCGCTGCACTGATTGTCGGGCCATGTATGAGTGCGCCGTTGGCCGGTGCCTTAATCTATGTGTCTCAGCTCAATCAACCGATGCTGGGAGCTAGTTATCTGTTCGTCTTAGGCTTTGGGCTGGGCTTGCCGCTATTTATTGCTGCCGTATTTGGGTCCCATCTTTTACCCAAACCTGGCATCTGGATGGATCGCCTGAAGTTTAGTTTTGGCTTTGTCATGTTGGCTCTGGCCTTGTATTTCGCCCCTCCATTATTGCCCGGCATTTTATACCTGGGCCTTTTGGGTGTGGTACTGATCACCTGTTCAGGCTACTTCTTGTTCAAGATGCTGCCTCATGTGCATCGGTCTGTATCGAAAATAGTCCTGATGCTGCTCAGTGGTTTACTGGTCTATGCAGGAGGCATGCAGCTCTATCATGTCTGGAGTCAGGTACAGGTCGCCCATGTGAAATCACGGCTTGAATGGCAGAGAGTCAGTACAGCCGCACAATTGCAACAGGTTTTAGCCAAACATCCTGCACAGCCGGTGGTGATTGATGTCTATGCAGACTGGTGTGTGGCCTGTCAACCGATTGAAAAGGAAGTAATTCCACGTAGTGATGTCCAAGCGGCTTTACAAAATGTGGTTCGTATCAAATTAGACCTGACCCACTATCATCCAAGTCAGGATGAGCTGCTAAAAGAATGGCAAATCCTCGGTCCGCCCACCTTTATATTTTTAAATGCCGCACATCAGGAACAGCGCGAGTTGCGCTTGACAGGAACTTTTAGCGCAACACATTTGCTCGGTAAATTGCAGCAACTGCAAGGGGAACAACCATGATGATTTCAAGTGATGCGCTACATCTGGGACCTTTGATGTTGCCCTGGACACTCATAATTGTTGCCACTGGCTTGATGCTGTTATCTGCTGTTTTGTTTGGATTAGCCAGAAAGTATTCATGGTCTAAACAACTGCTTGGACAAAGTCAGGATTTGCTCTGGAGCAGTTTTTTGCTGGGGATGCTGGGTGCACGTCTTGTTTTCGTTCTGCTCAATGCCGAGCTGTATTTTGCAGCACCCATCGACATACTGAAAATCCAGGACAAAGGTTTCCATTTATGGGGAGGGGTGCTGATTGGTGCTTTGTGGTATGTCATTCGAAACAGACAGTTGCAGACCCGATTCAAAGCCATCTTGTTGATCATCTTTGTACTCTGGATCGGGCTTGGACTCGCGTTCAAATCCAGTCTAAAAACTGAAGCAGCGTTTCCTGATCTAGCCTTTGCTGGACTAGAACAGGAGCGTCTGGGTACAGACAAGATTCCACTCAGCCAATTCGTTGGCCAGCCCACGGTAATTAATTTGTGGGCGAGCTGGTGTCCGCCGTGTCACCGCGAAATGCCGGTGTTGGCCAAAGCAGCCAAGCAGCATCCTCAAGTGAATTTTGTCATGCTGAATCAGGGTGAGGAGGTAGCCACCGTAAATGCCTATTTAAGAAAACATCAGTTTCAATTTAAACATGTCCTGCTGGACCCATATGGTGAACTACCACAGCAGCTGAATAGTTTTGGTCTGCCAACGACGCTGTTTTTTAATGCTCAAGGCCAGCTGGTCGAGCGGCATATGGGGGAACTCAGTCCGGCTATGTTGCAGCAATATTTAAATAGAATTTCAGATCAACCTTAAAAAATGGAAGGACTCAGTATGAACAAAATTTACCAGGTGCTTGGTGCAGGCATGTTCCTGATCATGAGCATGCACACACAGGCAAATATTAAACAGCATATTGAAAAACAGGGCTTTGTGTTTGTAAAACAGATTCCGGCACCGCAAGGAATGACCGGCTGGGTGGGGCATGAAGACCAATACTCCAATACGGTATTTATCTCCAACGATGACAAATATTATATCAAGGGCGAACTGTTTGATGCACAAGGGAAAAGCCTGTCCAATGAGCAGATTGAAAAGCATATGAAAAAAGCGGTATTGGACGATGTCTGGAAAACCCTGGAAAAATCCACCTGGATCCAGGATGGCAAGCCAGATGCACCACGTGTGGTCTATGTCTTTTCCGATCCAAATTGTCCATATTGTTATAAATTCTGGCAGGCGGCCCGACCTTGGGTAGAATCAGGGAAGGTACAGCTGCGTCATATTCAGGTCGGTGTGATCCGTGAAGAAAGCCGTGGCCAGGTGGCAACACTATTGAATTCGAAAGATCCAGCGGCAGTTTTTAATGATATAAACAAGAATAAAGGCAAAAAGCAGCTCAAGAAAATGGAAAAGATTCCTGTCGAAATTGCTGCAAAAATTGATGCCAACCAGGCCCTAATGGGGAAATACGGCTTTTTCTCCACACCGTCGATGGTCTGGAAAAACAATCAGGGTGAATTTAAATCTGCTCAAGGCCTGGCGATGGATGTCAAGGAAATTTTTGAACAATAATATTTTAACTACATGATAGAAAAGTAATTTTTACTTCAAACATCTATACATGATAGGGAGGCAGATTTACATTGGTGGATAGGCTAAGCATGAAGAGCAGATAAGATATGTCAAATTTGGATGATCCACGGGTACTGCTTGCTTTGGAACGAACCGCTCTGGCGTGGAACCGGAGTGGTTTGGCATTAATTGCTTTTGGTTTTGTGATTGAAAAATCCAACCTGCTAGTGCAACTGGTGGACCCAGACACTTATGCACAGAAAATAGCTTATTCACAATGGTTGGGAATTGCGGTGATTGTATTTGGTATGTTGGTGAATTTCGCCTCAATCCTGCAATATCGACGGGGTTTGACATCACTGCGACCGCCGGAATTTATTGAAGGTTATTACACCCAGTATCCCGTATGGCTAAATCTGTTTACTGCTTTTAGCGGACTGCTTCTGATCATTTCTTTTTGGCTGCACTAAGAAGAGGGCTGGGCGCAATACAGCTCGTACAGCTTTTGCATCAGGCTCAAGACCTTGGGGTCACTCAGACGATAGAAAATCTGTTTGCCCTCACGTCGGGTGCCAACCATGTCGGCCTTACGCAGTACAGTCAGCTGTTGTGAAAGTGTAGGTTGATGAATATCGGCAGATTCTTCAATTTCCTGAACATTCATTTCCCCGTCAACCAGGACACATAAGATTTTCAGACGATCAGGATTGGCTAAAACTTTTAGGCATTGGCTGACGAAATCGACCTGTGAAAAATCAATTTTGGCATTTGCAGCAATCATATCCATAGATGTCCTTGAAACCTTTGATGTAACCCATGCAGTTTACACAATTTACCACAAAACTGCTTGATTATTATTTTTTAATATATAATATAAAAAAGTATATTGTATAGAGATTGATTCACCATGCATGACTTCCTCATCGCATTTATTGGCGGTTTAATGCTCGGACTTTCAGTGGTCGGCTATCTGTATGTCAATGGCCGTATTGCAGGAATCAGTGGTTTGGTTGGGCAGGTATTAAACCCAAAAACCGTATTTAAAACGCCTGCGATCTGGTTTTTATCAGGCTTGATCATTACACCGTTTATTTATGGTCTGTTTGTACAACCTGAAATCGAATTGAATGCCAGCCCATTGATGATGATTGTGGCAGGTCTGCTGGTAGGCTTTGGGACACGTTTGGGTTCGGGCTGTACCAGTGGTCACGGAATTTGTGGCATTAGTCGGCTGTCTAAGCGTTCTATCATCGCGACCATGACTTTTATGTTTGCAGGTTTTGTCGCTGTTTATATTATCCGTCATATCACAGGAGCATTCTAAAATGAAAAATGTGTTTGCCTTTTTATTTGGTGCGCTGTTCTCTGTGGGATTGATGGTATCGGGCATGTCCAATCCGGAAAAAGTACTCGATTTCCTGGATCTGTTTGGCGATTGGGATGCCAGTCTGGCCTTTGTGATGATGGGCGCGATTACTGTGGCCTTTATTCCCTTCCAGAAAGCATTACGTACGGCGCAACCGAAAACAGTATTTAATGAACCTATTGATTTACCTAAAAATAATCAGATAGATAAGAAGCTGATCACGGGTGCGGTTTTATTTGGTGCAGGTTGGGGCATTGCCGGCATCTGTCCGGCGCCAAGTTTCACTTTGATCGGTTTGGGCCACTATCAAGTGCTCTATTTTATTGTAGCAATGCTGGTGGGTGTATGGATTCACCGTAAATGGTCAGGAGCTTAACGATGTCAAATTTACCTATAGTAAAAGATTTTTTTCACGAAGATACCAATACCTTCAGTTATGTTGTACGTGATCCGGCGACCAAAGCCTGCGCCATTATTGATAGCGTTCTGGATTATGATCCGGCATCAGCAAGTACATCCACTATTCATGCCGATAAAATTATTGCCTATATTAAAGAGCAGGGTTTAACGGTCGAGTGGATTCTCGAAACCCATGTCCATGCTGATCATTTAACTGCAGCGCAATATCTCAAAGAAGAACTGGGTGGCAAAATTGCCATGAGCCAGAAAATTGGTATTGTTCAGGAAACTTTTGGCGCGATTTATCATCTGGATATTAAACAATGGAATGCTCAGCAGCTCTTTGATTATTTATTTGAAGATCATGAGTCGTTCCAAATTGGAACATTGAAAGCCTATAACATTCCAACACCGGGACATACGCCTGCTTGCCTGAGTTATGTGATTGGCGATGCGGTTTTTGTGGGTGATACGTTGTTCATGCCAGATTATGGTACAGCACGTTGTGATTTTCCGCGAGGCAGCGCAGAACAGCTTTATGATTCGGTGCAAAGCCTGTTTCAGTTGCCAGAAGATACCCGGGTCTTTTTATGTCATGACTATCTGCCTGAAACACGTGAATCGTATGTGTGTGAATCTGATATACAGACGCAGAAAAAACAGAATATCCATATTCATCAGGGAATCAGTAAAGCTGAATTTGCTCAGATGCGAAATCAGCGGGATTCAGGACTGAGTATGCCTAAGCTGATTCTACCAGCGATTCAGATCAATATGAAAGCAGGACAGTTTCCTGAGCCAGAACAAAACGGTGTTTCTTACCTCAAGCTTCCTCTTAACTACTTCAAATAAGCTTGTGTCGTGATTCAACAAAAAGTTCAACCTTTATTGAATCATTTTTGTGGATAAGGGAGAGGGCGATGTGGGCATTAATACTTGAAGGGCTAGTTATCGGAGTGCTATTGGGTTTGACCGGTGCCGGTGGCGGTATTCTGGCTGTACCTGCACTGATGACGACCCAGGGTTGGACGGTGGCCCAGGCTGCGCCGGTGGGATTGCTTGCGGTCACGCTGTCGGCCTTGGTCGGAACGTTCGAGGGTTTGTTCAAGCGTATTGTACGTTATCGCGCTGCCCTCTGGATTGCTCTCATTAGTATTCCTACAGCGCGTTATGGCGTGCATCTGGCCGATATCGTTTCTCCGGTCTGGCTGACGCTGGCTTTCAGTCTGGTCATGCTGATCGTGGCTTACCGGATCTTTTTTAATAAAGTGACCGATCATGGCAATGCACCGTGCAAGGTCAATCAATCGACCGGTCGTCTGATCTGGAATGTCAAAACTGCTTCGTTCCTAGCAGGTATTGGTGTTGTGGCAGGTTTATTAACCGGTCTGTTGGGGGTGGGGGGTGGTTTTGTAATTGTTCCAGCCCTGCGTAAATTCACCGACCTTGATATGCGCAGTATCGTTGCGACTTCCCTGATGATTATTTTCCTGATTGGTGGGGTCAGTATTTCTGCACACGTGCTGGATGGCTTTCAATATCCTGTTTCGGTTACGCTGACCTTTGTCCTGGCCTGTATTGTCGGGATGTTAATTGGACGCAGTCTGATGCAGCGGATTGACAGTAACAAGGTACAGAAAATATTTGCCACTACCGTGGTTGGGGTGGCGATGTATTTAATCTATTCAGCGCTCATGGGCTAAATAGCCAGTTGGAAATTTAAACTCAAACGCTTTCAATCTACCTGAGCATCGTTTATACAAAATATAATTTTAATGGCCGAGGAAGAATGAAAATGATGAAAACTGCAGAGCAATTGATCCAGAATGCAAAAAGCCGGATTCAGGAAGTCAGCGTAAATGAACTGTTTGAAGCGATGCAAAACCATCAACCAATTGCTCAACCATTTTTATGTCAGCAACATGTCCATTCGATAAAGCAGAACAACTAATTTCACCAAATTGGTTCATCACGATATGTAATTTACAGCCATAAAACCAACCCATAGAACTTTTGCCACGTGATGCGATTTGGGCTAATGATTTATGGCATTGAATACGTTGATTTTTACAAACAGGTAGCGTTGTTGAATCAATCTATAAGTATTGTTTATCTTTGCCTTTCATCAAAGCTACATACAGGGCATGTAGTGCTAATTCATGCCTATTGATCAAGTGAATCATGCGTTGGCAGCAAGGCAAGTGCTTAAATAAAAAGCTTTTATCCAGCTTTAGCCATGTAAAAAAGGCTTTGAAATTATTGAAATGAGAACATTTGTACCAAATGGTGATAAAGCAGATTTCTGAAATTGTGAGCTGAGCATTTCTGATTCTTAGAGAATGATGACTTTGTTTGAGGAACTTCCAATAAGTTGCTTCAAATTTAAGAAAGAAATCATCAATTAAGCAGAATCGGTACTATTGAACATCAGGACTAGAGTTGTGAGTTTGGTTTGGTAACTCAACTGATGGCTCTAGTCCTCTTATTTTTCAAGTCAATTTCTTATCCGTGATTCGGGTTAAATTATTTAAATGATGATTCATTCTGTATTCAGATCTACATAAATTTAAAGCATACTCATAGGGATATATTCTGTTTTAGACTTAATTCAGGATGCAT
Organism: Acinetobacter sp. YH12226; assembly: GCF_013417805.1. Classification (GTDB taxonomy): domain Bacteria; phylum Pseudomonadota; class Gammaproteobacteria; order Pseudomonadales; family Moraxellaceae; genus Acinetobacter. Next base: position 375,813 of record NZ_VPDG01000002.1, read on the forward strand.
GAATGAAGTACTCATTTATACAGCAGGCTTTCACTGGCCCCGTGGATATCATAGGGGATATTCATGGTGAGATTGCCGCGCTGGAACAACTGATCCAAGTATTAGGCTATGACCGGAATGGTCATCATCCTGAACAGCGTAAACTGATTTTTGTTGGTGATCTGTGTGACCGGGGGCAAGACAGTGTTGCGGTGATCAAAAAGGTTAGGCAGTTGGTAGATGAAGGCTATGCACAATGTGTGATGGGTAATCATGAATTAAACTTGTTGACCGATACTTTACGGGAAGGCAATGGCTGGTTTTTTGGTTCGCCGCATCAGGATGATCTGAAACCTTTTGATTCGATCCAAGCCTCAATCAAAGATCGACAATGGATTCTGGATTTTTTAAATAGCTTACCGTTGGCCTTGGAGTCGGAGCAGCTGCGTGTTGTACATGCCTGTTGGCATCAAGGATCAATTGATCAATTACGCAATTCTGGTTTTACTTCGCTTGGCGAAGCCTATGCTGATTTCGTTCAACATACAGCGCTGGATCTGCAAGCCTTAGGTATTAATGAATTCATCCAGATAGAGCAGCAACGCTACCAACACCAGTTCAAAGACCCGGCTGCAACTTTACCTTTATTGCAACATCTCGCAGAAAAAGAGCTGCGTGAGCAAATGCACAATCCGATTCGGGTCATTACTTCTGGTGCGGAAAAAATCGCCTTAGAACCGATTTATGCCGGTGGAAGGTGGCGGATGATCGACCGCGTGCCATGGTGGGACAGCTATACCGACCAAATTCCAGTCATTACTGGACATTATTGGCGGAACTTTAAATCTACTGAAGAAAAAACCGGTTTACTCAAATCGATCGATGCACTGCAATGGTATGGACAGCAACAAAACGTATTTTGTGTGGATTATTCAGTGGGTAAACGCTATCTCGATCGTCAACAGGGTGTCGCGTTCAGACATCGACTCGGCGCCTTAAGATTTCCAGAAAATATCTTGAGCTTTGAAGATGGCAATCAGTATTCAGTTCAGCGGTTCTGAGAAAAGGCAATTTTCTGATACAAAAAAAGCAGCTTTTCCAGCCGCTTTTTTTACAGAATCTAGATTTTATTCTGCTTCGATTATTTCATAATCATGGGTGATTTCAACACCGCCATCAGACAGCATTTTGCTGGCAGAGCAATATTTTTCAGCAGAAAGTTCTACGGCTTTTGCGACCTGTTTCTCTTTAATCGCTTTGCCGGTCACTACAAAATGCAAGTGAATTTTCGTGAATACTGCCGGAATTGTATCTGCACGTTCAGCCTTTAATTCGCAGCGTACATCGGTAATATCCTGACGAGCCTTCTTTAAAATGGTAACAATATCAAAAGACGCACAACCGCCCAGACCCGTTAAAAGCAGTTCCATAGGACGGGGACCACGGTTTTCACCACCGTATTCAGCTGAACCATCCATGATAAGGCTATGACCACTTTGAGTTTTTGCTTCAAAAGCAACATTCTCTAACCAATGAACGCTTGTTTGCATTGCAACTACCTAAAAAAAGCTATAAATTTATCAAGTAACTGTACACTAACATAAATTGGGTTGATACGGAATTTCAATCCCACTGTGTGACAAGTTCACATTAGGTCTTGTGCGATCTATAAATTATCCATAATCGGAACTGTTAGCATGACTTCAAACTTTTCACAATTAAGCACTGATGCGCTTTCTCCGGGGCAATTACCAGAATCCGTGAAAGCACTGTTAAAACGTGCATATATTAATCGTTATCCAAAACGTACCACGATCATTGATGCAGGATCAGAATCTAAATCTTTATATTTAATTCTGAAGGGGTCTGTATCTATCATTCTTCGTGAAGATGATGATCGTGAAATTGTCGTGGCTTATTTAAATGCGGGTGACTTCTTTGGGGAAATGGGTCTATTCGAGGTTAATCCACAACGTACTGCGGAAGTTCGTACGCGTGATGTGTGTGAAATTGCCGAAATTACCTATGAAAACTTTCACGAAATCAGCAATCAATATCCTGATCTGAGCTATGCGGTATTTGCTCAATTAGTACGTCGTTTGAAAAATACCACACGTAAAGTCACTGATCTGGCATTTATTGATGTTTCAGGCCGGATTGCACGTTGCCTGATCGACCTGTCTTCACAGCCAGAAGCGATGATTTTGCCGAATGGCCGTCAGATTCGTATTACCCGTCAGGAAATTGGCCGTATTGTTGGCTGTTCCCGTGAAATGGTGGGTCGCGTACTGAAAACGCTAGAAGAGCAGGGCATGATCGAAACCGATGGTAAAGCCATCCTGATCTTTGATGCTTCACTAGAAGAAGCGTCTGAAGCAGTTGCAGATGGTGCCATAGACGAATAATCCAGATATTAAAAAGCAAATCTTCGGATTTGCTTTTTAATGCGTCATTACTTAATACATAAAAATTTAGAACAAGCTTCTCAGAAAAGATGATTTAAGCTCCCCTTATAATTCCGATAGGCTATAGCCCACTTGATCTCAATTCACTGAATAAAATTCACAGGATGTTTTTATGCAATTCAGACCGTTGGCGGATACCGGCATTCTTTTGCCAGAAATTTGTTTGGGCACCATGACCTTTGGTGAGCAGAACACGCAAGAACAGGCTTTTCAGCAACTGGATTATGCCTTAGATCAGGGACTGAATTTCTGGGATACTGCGGAAATGTACCCGGTACCGCCAAAACCTGAAACGCAGGGCGCCACCGAGCGCATGATTGGAAACTGGATCGCTGCCCATGGTGGCCGTGACAAACTTTTTTTAGCCTCAAAAATTGCCGGACCATCGCAAGGTGGTAGTCATATCCGGGATGGTCAAACCCGTTTTGTTGCCGATGAAATTTCAGCAGCAATAGACCAGTCATTGTCACGCCTGCAAACGGATTATATCGACCTGTATCAGTTACACTGGCCACAACGCCCCACCAATTTCTTTGGCAAGTTGGGTTATGGCAATGCTGAAGCGGCAGAAGACCGTGCCGTAACGGATCTGGAAGAAACCCTGACTGCCTTGCAGGATGAAATTAAAGAAGGCCGTATCCGTTATATCGGTCTTTCCAATGAAACCCCGTGGGGCACGATGAAATTTCTGCACCTCGCAGAGAAATTAGGTTTGTCCAAATTTGTCAGTGTACAAAACCCATATAACCTGCTGAACCGTACTTATGAAATCGGCATGTCAGAAATTGCCCATTATGAAGGTGTGGGCTTGTTGGCGTATTCACCTTTGGCATTTGGTTATCTGACCGGTAAATTCCGGCATGGTGCACGTCCTGCCAATGCGCGTGTAACACTGTTCTCCCGCTTTAGCCGTTATAGCAATCCGCAAAGTGAATGGGCAACCGAGCAATATGCCCAGCTGGCAGAACAGCATGGCTTAAGTCTTACCCAATTGGCTTTGGCCTTTATCAAGCAGCAGTTCTTTGTGACCAGTACCATTATCGGTGCGACCAATCTGGATCAGCTGAAAGAAAATATTCAGGCTTTTGAAGTCGACCTGTCTGAAGAAGTACTGAAAGGTATTGAAGATATTCACCGTCAACAGCCGAATCCGGCACCATAATCATGGTGTTGTTATTTTAAAGCACCCTCCAAGCGAGGGTGTTTTAATTTTATGAGAAATTAAATTTGATGATAAACAACATGGCCGGAAAACAATAAAAGCAGCATAATCGAAATAAGACGCATCAAGATGATTTGATAAAAATGAATAGTGAAACAGGTATTTCTAAATCCCAAGTATTAGCTATAGCAGTATTCAACTTAGCTGAGCAGTTGCAACTGAAAGAATTCGAACTTGCATTGATTCTGGGTTTATCTGAGGCGGAATTATCTCTGGTTATAAATGAAAAAGAATTAGAACCAGATACTACAGCAGGCGAAAAAGCTATAGCTTTAGTAAATATCTATCAAAAGTTATTTAGCTTGCATGGTGGAGACTTGAGCTGGATGCGCCATTTTATCAATTCACCTAACAAGCTTTTGAATCATCAAACGCCAAGATCCTTGATGCAAACAGAACATGGTTTGAGTGAAGTATTGCGATTACTAGGAAGGTTGCAACCGTACTAAAAATATCTCTCTATTCTCTACTAAGCTGAAAAATAGCAGAGTAAATTAAATAAAATATGAATTGTTTATCTTCACCTTAAAAATTCTTCTAACCTCACTTGAAATATGATTTGATTACACCAATATTATTATTAAAAACTGTCTAAATGTTTATATTAAGTTTTTGAAAAATATATAAAAATGATTTGAAATTTTATCAAGTGCACCCATATATCCATCAAGTAGAACATTTGTTGTGAGGAATAACAAGAATGCGTTTTGAAAAATTTACCAATCGCCTGCAGCAGATCCTTTCAGATGCACAAGTCTTCGCTATGAGCAAAGACCATACCGCAATTGAACCGATTCATCTTCTCCATGCAGTTTTAAAAGAAGCTTCTTATGCAAGCTTATTACAGCAAGCAGGTGCAAATTTAGTTGAGCTGCAAACGAAGCTACAACAAGCCCTCAATGATGCGGCAAAATTATCAAATCCGTCAGCGGACATTAATGTAAATCCTGAAGCTTATAAAGTACTGACATTAACGGAGAGTTATGCACAAAAAGCCGGAGATGAATTCGTTAGTGTTGATTGGTTGATTTTAGCACTGGCTGAAACAGGATCTACGCAAAAAATACTCAGTAGTGTCGGCGTAAAAGCAGATCTACTGAAACAGCTGATTAATCAAATCCGAGGCGATGAAAAAGTCATGAGCAACAATTATGAAGATCAGCGTGATTCACTGAATAAGTACACCATTGATTTAACTGAACGTGCGTTGGCAGGCAAGCTTGATCCTGTGATTGGCCGTGATGATGAAATCCGTCGTACTATTCAGGTCTTGTCACGCCGTACCAAAAATAACCCGGTACTTATCGGTGAGCCAGGGGTCGGTAAAACGGCGATTGTCGAAGGTCTGGCGCAGCGGATTATTAATGGTGAAGTGCCTGAAGGACTCAAAGGGAAGCGTGTTTTATCTCTAGATCTAGGTTCTTTGCTGGCTGGCGCCAAATACCGTGGTGAGTTTGAAGAGCGCTTAAAAGCGGTTCTGAAAGATATTGCCAAACACGAAGGTGAAATCATCCTGTTTATCGACGAGTTGCATACGCTGGTGGGTGCCGGTAAAGGTGATGGCGCGATGGATGCCGGTAACATGCTGAAACCTGCGTTGGCCCGTGGCGAGCTGCGCTGTGTCGGTGCGACCACACTGGATGAATATCGTCAGTATATTGAAAAAGATGCAGCGCTGGAACGTCGTTTCCAGAAAGTACTGGTCGATGAGCCAAGCGTGGAAGATACCATTGCGATTCTGCGTGGTCTGAAAGATCGCTATGCCACCCATCACGGGGTACAGATTCTGGATTCCGCGATTATTGCGGCGGCGAAAATGTCACATCGTTATATCACCGACCGTCAGTTGCCGGATAAAGCTATTGACCTGATTGATGAAGCAGCATCGCGCATCAAAATGGAACTCGATTCTAAACCAGAAGCACTGGATAAACTGGAACGCCGTCTGATTCAGTTAAAAATGCAGCTGGAAGCGGTGAAAAAAGATGAAGACTCAGGTGCCAAAGCTGAGATTCAATACTTGTCCGATCAGATCGCCACAGTTGAAAAAGAGTATCATGACCTGGAAGAAGTCTGGCGTGCAGATAAAGCGCTGGTTGAAGGCAATAAAGACGTACAGATCAAACTGGATCAGGCACGTACAGCACTTGAAAAAGCGCAACGTGAAGGTGATCTGGGCGAGGCCGCGCGTTTGCAATATGGCGTGATACCAGAGTTGCAAAAGCAGCTTGAACTGGCTGAAAAAGCCGATGAAAGCGCAACGCCAAAATTGCTGCGTAACAAAGTCACCGACAATGAAATTGCTGAAGTAGTGAGTGCTGCGACCGGTATTCCGGTTGCGAAAATGCTGCAAGGCGAGCGTGACAAATTGCTACATATGGAAGAATTCCTGCATAACCGTGTAGTAGGGCAAGATGAAGCCGTGGTGGCGGTATCCAATGCAGTACGCCGTTCACGTGCCGGTCTGTCAGATCCGAACCGTCCAAGTGGGTCATTCCTGTTCCTGGGGCCAACGGGTGTCGGTAAAACAGAATTGACCAAAGCCTTGGCGAATTTCCTGTTTGACAGCGACGATGCCATGGTGCGTATCGATATGTCAGAATTTATGGAAAAACATTCGGTCAGCCGTTTGGTTGGTGCGCCTCCGGGCTATGTCGGTTATGAAGAAGGTGGGGTGCTTACTGAAGCCGTACGTCGTAAACCGTATAGTGTGATCTTGTTTGATGAAGTCGAAAAAGCGCATCCGGACGTATTTAACATCTTGCTACAGGTACTGGATGATGGCCGTTTAACTGACTCGCAAGGCCGGGTAGTGGACTTTAAAAACTCTGTGATCGTCATGACTTCGAACCTGGGTTCGCAGGATGTACGTGAATTGGGCGGTAATGCCACAAAAGAAGAAGTCCGTACGGTGGTGATGAATGCGGTATCGGAACATTTCCGTCCAGAATTTATTAACCGTATTGATGAACTGGTAGTGTTCCATGCGCTGGAAAAAGACCAGATTCGCGGTATTGCCGATATCCAGTTGAACCGTTTACGTCAACGTCTGGCAGAACGTGATATGCGCTTGTCGGTAGATGACAGTGCTTTCGATCAGTTAATCGATGCTGGCTTTGATCCACTGTATGGTGCGCGCCCCCTGAAACGTGCAATCCAGCAGCGTATTGAAAATGGTCTGGCGCAGAAAATCCTGGGCGGAGAGTTCCAGCCGGGCGATACCATTCTGGTGAAAGCTGAAGCAGGTGAGTTAATCTTTGAAAAAATGAAACTTAACTAAACCACTTCTCCTTGCAACAAAAAACCCAGCCTAGGCTGGGTTTTTTTTAATCTTATTGTTAACTTCGAGCATTGCAACACTTTTGTATTCTTGTTGCGGCGAGCTTTAAAGCATGGCTTAAAACTCAGCTCAGGGAAAATAAAGAAGATATCAATCGTGATAAAGACAGTTAATTCATCATCAAATTACACTTGCGGATGACGGATTTTCCAGGCACGGTGAATCTTTTGATTCCGCTTGAAGTCAGGTCCAATGGTTTCCTGGGTAATTTCTTCAACATCAAAGAAGGCCAGAATTTCTTCATCCATCTCAAAACCACGATAGTTATTTGAGAAATACAAGGTACCATCAGTGGTTAAGCGGTTCATCGCACGTTTTAACAGGGACAAATGGTCGCGCTGTACGTCAAAGGTCCCGTAGAATTTCTTCGAGTTTGAGAAGGTTGGTGGGTCGATAAAGATCAGCTCATATTGCTCATGACCTTCTTTTAGCCATTCGAAACAGTCAGAGGCAAAGAACTGATGCTGTTCATCCGCATGATCCACGGTTAAGCCGTTCAGAACAAAATTTTCTTTAGACCAGTTCAAATAAGTATTCGACAGATCGACGCTGGTTGTACTTGCAGCACCACCCAAAGCAGCATGTAAACTTGCCGTTGAGGTATAGCTGTACAGGTTCAGGAAGTGTTTGCCTTTTGCTTCACGTGCAATACGTAAACGCATTTGACGGTGATCCAGAAACAGACCGGTATCCAGATAATCGGTCAGGTTGACCAGAATCTTGGCTTGACCTTCCTGAACGATAAAACGCTTGGATGCTGTACTTTGTTTGGTGTACTGGTTTTTACCTTCCTGACGTGCACGGGTCTTGATAAAGATCGCATCACGGCCCAAACCGGTCACGGCACGAATGGCCTGTAAGGCCAGGTTGAAACGTTTTTTGGCTTTTTCCGGATCAATAGTTTTAGGTGGCGCATATTCTTGTACATGCAAACGCTCGCCATACAGATCTACTGCGACGTTAAAATCAGGTAAATCTGCATCATAGAGACGTAAACAATGGATCTGTTCCTTGACTGCCCATTTTTTTAGAGCTTGCATATTTTTGGTCAGACGGTTGGCAAACTCCATCGCACCTTCAATCGGTTCAAACTGCTGAGGCTGCCAGCTTTCTAGGAATGGACGTACCACTGCGGCCGGTTTAACCGTACCGAAGCGGATATAGATCGGCAATTTACCATTCATCAAACGCAGGATTTGCGGATCATTGAACGCCAGCACATCGGCCTGTTCCACTTGGGAGGCAATCACAGCCGCTTTTTGATTCGGGAAATTCTTTTGCAATAAAGCCGATAAACCCAGGTATAAAGAACGGTTTTGCGCTTTATCGCCGAGACGTTCGCCATATGGCGGGTTGGTCACGAAGAATACTTTCTTGCCTTCTGCATGGAAATCAGGCCAGTCATTTAAAGTCCGTTCTTCGATCATGATATTGTCGAGAGCAGCTTCAAAACCCGCCGCGATAATATTTTGTCTGGTGGCTTTAACCGCTTCCCAGTCCGCATCGAAAGCATAGAATTGTGGTAATGGATTTTCCATTGCCGCTTGATGACGTTCAGCAGCTTCGGCCTTGATGCTCATCCACAGTTCATGGTCATGGCCATTCCAGCCATTAAAACCGAAACGACGGACCAGACCCGGTGCACGGTCGGTCAAAATCATTAGGGATTCAATAATAAAGGTACCTGAACCACACATTGGATCGACAATGATGTCCGGATTAATCTGTTTAAGCTGGCCTTTTTGCAGAATCGCAGCAGCCAGGTTTTCCTTAATCGGTGCATCAGTCATGAAACGGCGATAACCGCGTTTATGCAAAGAGTCACCAGACAGGTCGAGGCAGTAAGTATGTTCTTTCTTGCCTGCCAGAATATACATGGTGATTTCTGGCTGTTTGGTGTCAATGCTTGGACGTTTGCCTACCGCTTCCATAAAGGAATCTACGACACCATCTTTGGCACGTAAAGTCGCGAACTGGGTGTTGACCTTGATGTCACGCTCGACATGCAAACGAATCGCAAAGGTGCTTTGTGGTGCAAAAATCAGCGACCAGTCGAAGCTGAGAGCCCCTTCATAGAGTTCTTCTGCCACATCACGGGCATCATGAGAAAATTCAATTTCATGCGTGTGGATTGGCATCAAAACACGTGAAGCCAGACGTGACCACATGCAGATACGATAAGCATTTTCCAGTGTGCCTTTAAAGGTCAAACGGCCCGGAAAACGCTCAATATTCTGAACACCTAAGCCTTGTATTTCTTCTTCTAATAAGGTTTCCAGACCATCGGCACAGGTGACCCAATAATTGCTTAAACGTGGAGAGGTATTCATATAATAGAGAGACCAAAAAAGATAAATAAAAAACTGCGCTAAGTTTACCGTATTTTTATATTGAAAGCTTTTGAAATTCTCTGAAAGGCCGTGGCATGTGATAGAGAAAAATAATATTCACACTATAAATTGAGGAACTGGTACGCATTTTGCTCTATACATGGCAAATCAGGCGGTCAGTCGATGGGGAGCGATGGCTGCCTGATTTTTCAATTTTATAATGGGGGTTAAGATGTTAGAGAATCAGTTACGCAACCATGACGCTTTTTCAGTGGCCACTTTAATTTATGCACGTTTACGACGTGTTTCAGGTCGGGTAATTGATGCAATTTATCTGGCAGAGAACCTGGATTATGCCCGGCATGTGATTCAACTGGCAGAGCAGACCCAAGACCCAGATTTGAATCATCTGATCCAGCGCCTGAAAATGGTACTGGAGATTTCGGAAACAGCACAAGATTCACCAACAGAATCTGCACACCCAAGCCAGCAGGAAGGGCTGATCTCGGTCGAACCGGATGAAGACGATATCTATCGTGCACAGGTGTCACATCGTTATATTGGTGCACTGCGTTAAACCTGAGATGGGTGTGAATGCTCCAGACTGAAGCGCCCGTTGGTTTTGTACTTAAAATCAGCAAGATGCAAATCGGGTTAAATTATCTTATTGAAAAAATACAAAGGAATCTGATTTTCTATTTTTAGTGTTCAGATGCTTTTTGTACAAGTAGCAGCGTGGCCAACTATAAAAATTCGCCAATCTCTGTATAATATGTTGACTTAACGCATAAGGAATCTCTCATGCACTTGGCGGCATTGCATACACCGAGCCAGATTCAACTCAATAAAGAAGGTAATCTAAAACACTTCTTGACCATCGAAGGTCTTTCTAAAGAAACCCTGACAAAAATATTGGACACTGCGCAGTCCTTTTTTAATGACCAAAATCAGCTGATCACCAATAATTTGCTCGAAGGTAAAACGGTGATGAACCTGTTCTTCGAAAATTCTACCCGTACCCGCACCACCTTTGAAGCCGCTGCCAAGCGCCTTTCTGCCAACGTTCTCAATATTGATATTGCCCGTTCGAGTACTTCCAAAGGTGAAACCCTGCGTGACACGTTATGGAATCTGGAAGCCATGGCGGCCGATATTTTTGTGGTACGTCATTCATCTTCAGGGGCAGCGCATTTTATTGCCAAAGATGTCTGCCCAACGGTGGCAATTATTAATGCCGGTGATGGCCGTCATGCGCATCCGACTCAAGCGATGCTGGACATGCTGACCATTCGCCGCGAAACCAATAAAAAATTCGAAGAAATGTCGATTGCCATTATTGGCGATATCAAGCATTCACGTGTCGCGCGTTCAGATGTGGCTGCCTTGCAAACTTTAGGTTGCCAGGATATCCGGGTGATTGCACCGAATACCTTGCTGCCATTGGGTTTTGAAGAATATGGCGATGGTGTTCGTCTATTTAACAATATGGAAGACGGCATCAAAGACTGCGACGTGATCATTACCTTACGTATTCAAAACGAGCGTATTGATTCTCCGGCACTGGCCTCGCAAGCAGAGTTCTACAAAATGTATGGCTTGAATAAAGAACGTCTTGCCATGGCCAAACCGGATTGTATCGTGATGCATCCGGGACCAATGAACCGTGGGGTTGAAATCGACTCAAGTATTGCGGATGGTCCGCAATCTGTGATTTTGAAGCAGGTGACCAATGGTATTGCCGTGCGTATGGCGGTGTTGGCTTTATCGATGCAAGGCCAGTTACAAGAACAAGGTTTGATTGAAGCGATTGCGGGTTAAGGAATAAGTCATGACTATTGTAAAAATTGAAAATGTCCGTGTTCTTGATCCGATCCAAAACACTAATTCTATCCAGACCGTGTATCTGGAAAATGGAAAATTCGTTGCAGAAACAGCAGACGTCTCTGAAACGATTGATGGTCAAGGCAAATGGTTAATGCCAACCATGGTCGATTTGTGTGCGCGTTTACGTGAACCGGGTCAACAGCAACACGGTACGCTTAAGTCTGAAGGAAAAGCGGCACGTGAAAATGGCATTTTGCACGTATTTACGCCACCCGATTCAAAGCCAATCGTACAAGATAATGGTGCGCTGATTCACGGTCTGGTCGAAAAAGCCATGCTGGATGGTGGGATCTATCTTCAAGTGATTGGTGCGCAAACCCAAGGCTTAAATGGTCAACAACCGGCAAATATGGCGGGCTTGAAAAAGGGCGGTTGTACTGCGGTTTCCAATGCCAGTGCGCCGTTTGCCAATGATGATGTGGTACTGCGTACCCTTGAATATGCTGCAGGCTTAGACCTGACGGTGGTGTTCTATGCGGAAGAACCACAAATTGCCAAAGACGGCTGTGTGCATGAAGGGTTTATTGCATCACGTCAGGGCTTGCCGATGATTCCGGCACTGGCTGAAACCGTGGCGATTGCCAAATATCTGTTGATGATTGAATCAACCAAAGTACGAGCACACTTTGGTCTGTTGTCTTGTGGTGCTTCGGTGGAATTGATCCGTATTGCCAAGGAAAAAGGCTTACCGGTGACCTGTGATGTGGCCATGCATCAGTTACATCTGACCGATCATTTGATTGATGGATTTAACTCTCTTGCACATGTACGCCCGCCACTCCGTTCTGAACAGGACAAAGAATTACTGCGTCAGGGTGTAAAATCAGGTGTGATTGATGCGATTTGTACTCATCATGAACCGCTGAGCAGCTCTGCGAAAATGGCGCCGTTTGCTGAAACGCAGCCAGGATTCACTGCTTTTGATACCTATGTGCCTTTTGGTCTGCAACTGATTCGTGAGGGGTTGTTGACTCCACTGGAATGGGTGGAAAAAGTGACCCTAGCTCCGGCTCGTGTTGCACAAATGGCAGATCGATGGATAAATGAATCAGGCTGGGTGCTGCTAGATCCGGAACTGGAATGGACCCTGAATAAAGAAAGCATCGTGTCACAAGGTAAAAATACCCCGCTAATTAATCAAAAAGTGCTGGGTAAAGTGGTTCAAACTTTTGCTGCTTAAGTGATCCCAATTTTATAAAAGTCAGCTTCGGCTGGCTTTTTTTATTTTTTAAATTTTGTGTTGGTAAAATGAGTACTCAACAAAAATAGTGAAACTTTATGATATTCATACAATTATTTACATTTTCAAAAAATGGGGATCGTTACACTGATTAAATATTAAACATTAGAAAAATCAAAAGAATGGTGACGATTATGAATATAGACTTTATAGAACGCCTAAAAAGCGATGTTACGGCGATTGTGCTTCAAGGTGAAACCGAGCATTTATTTGCCAAAGATCAAGCTTTGGCTCAATTCTATCCCATATTTTTAAGTATATTGCGTTCACGTCCCGCCTGGATCGAGAATCTTGGTCAGCAACTTAATCCAAAAATTCATGAATTATTCAATGCAAACCCGGCACTCAAGCAGCAATTTCTCGATCAAGTGGATCAGAGCGCGCCGCAAGATGAAATAGAGCATACCTTGAACCGGTCAATTGTACCGACCATGAATTTTTTACAGACTGAAGCAGGTGCTTCGAGTCCGGAAGCGATTAGCCATTTGCTGGAAACCCACGCCGATTCGATTCAGCGCGCATTACCCCTTTGGGCTGGCCCTATTCTGGCAGCGCTTGGAGTTTCACCCTTGGCAGGGCAGAATTTAAATCAGGAACCTGTATTGGCGGAACAGACCATCATTGTTCAGGAAGAAAGAAAAACCGGCTTTTTATGGCCGTTTATTATTTTTCTGATCCTGGCGGGTTTGATCCTGTTTTTGGTTCGTAGCTGCATGCAGGATGATGTTGAAGATTCAAATACCCAAGCGACCAGTGAAGTTGCTGCAGCTCAGCCTGCATCCTTGCGATTAAGTACAGGCAGTAATGGCGAAATTGTCAGTTGTCAATTACAGCTGAATAATCCGCAGTATATGGAAATTTTGCAAAACGAGATCAAACAGATCTTTAATTATAATATTGGTTGTGGGGCGCTGAGCAGTGAGGTTTATCATTCAGAATTTATTGATCAGGATACTATTCCGACTGTGTTGAGAACAATGCAGGGAATGCCAAATGTGTCACTTGACTGGATTGGCAATCAGGTTTCAGTGCGTGCAGCAACCAATGCAGAGGCCGAGCGTCTGGCAGCACAAATTCGTAGTCTGGCCAAAAATGTCACAGTGGTGACCCAGCAGCCGCTCAATAGAAGTGACGTGATTAATACCGCCAATAGTGAGGCAGAACAAGCCTTGGCCAGTATCAAGACCGATAATGTTAAAGCGCTGGATGTGGCGACTGCACTGAATTTACAGATCATTAATTTTGATACGGCATCGACTGAAGTTCCCGAGGTCAATAAATTGGTGCTGGATCAGGCTGCTGCATTATTGCAACGAGCACCGCATGTCATTCTGAAGGTTACAGGACATGCCGATGCTCAGGGTAGTGAAGCAGAAAATAAGGTGCTGTCTGTGCAACGAGCTCAAGCGATTACCAGTTATCTCGTTGGAAAAGGGGTCAATCCTGCACAGTTACAGGCAGTTGGCATGGGAGAGGATCAGCCGGTTGAACCCAATGCCACACCTGCCGGACAGTTTCAGAATCGTCGCGTGACCTTTGAGGTCGTGAATACCGAAACGGGAATTGTACGTGAAGTAGATGATGAAGGTGTAGTTGAGAAGACAGGAAATTAAGAGAGCGGCCTAAATAAAAAAGGACGAATTTTTGTCCTTTTTTATTATCTTAAATTAAGAAAATACCGGCGGGCTATAAGTCAATGTCCGACCAAGGAACCATAGCAGGAACAGTACCAAAGGCAGATGGAAAATCAACTGGGTCACCGTAAATCCAATCACATCTTTGGCTTTTAATTTCAGGATACCCAACATCGGAAGCATAAAGAATGGATTAATCAGATTCGGCAAGGCTTCTGCCGCATTATAAATCTGTACCGACCAGCCCAGATGCACTTTCAGGTCATGCGCAGCCTGCATCACATAGGGCGCTTCGATAATCCATTTCCCTCCGCCAGAAGGAATAAAGAAACCCAGAATCGCCGAGTATAAGCCCATCACGATGGCAAAGGTTTCCTGTGAGGCAATGGAAACAAAGAACTCGGCAATGTAATGTGACAAGGACAGATCGGCCGGGTTTAGCGCATTGGTCATCATAAAGGCAATACTGCCATACAGTGGAAACTGGATCAGTACCCCTGAAATAGCCGGAACGGCCTTTGAAACTGCATTCAGAAAATTTCGTGGTGTACCGTGCAAGGCCACGCCCAAAATCAGAAAGATAAAGTTATAGGTATTTAAGCTGGAAATGGCCAGAATCGGATTGCTTTTGGAAAATTCGTTAAACATCCAGACTGCGCCCAGAATCACAATCAGAATGCTTAAAATGGGTGAATTTTCCAGCCAATCCCCCGGTCTTTTTTCGGCAGATACTTCCGTTTTTTCTTCTTCAATCTGAATCGGGAAGTGTTCAATGGTTTTAATGTCAGAGCCTTTAGGAGCTGACCAGTAAGCAATTGCAATTGAAGCTACAATCAGTACCGCCGTCATGATCATAGACTGTGGCAAGAAAATAGTCTCAGTAAATGGAATCACGCCCGTCAGATTATAGATCGGTTCGAGTAAACTGCTTTTATTGGCCTGTAACTGTGCAGCAGAAGAACTGATGCCCAGCGCCCAGGTCGCACCCATTCCGATAATCGCAGCAGCCGCAGCAGCGCGGTAATCCATGTTAAGCTCTTTACGCTGTGCCAGTGCAATCACTAGGAGTGCAGTCAGTACAGTACTCATGGCCCAATTAATCAGAGAAATTAACAGGCTGACCGTGGCGACCAGGACAATCGCACCACGACCGGAATGTGGCAGGCGCGCCATTTTCTGGATCAGAAGCTGGACAGGCTTAGATACGGAAACCACATAACCGACCACGATCAGCATGCACATCTGCAAGGTAAAGGGAATCAGGCTCCAGAAGCCGTCTCCAAAGGAAATCGCGACATCCTGTGCGGGTGCACCAATTCCGATGGCGGCAATCGCCACAATGATGACGCCAAGCAGGGCAAAAATATAAGAATCCGGAAACCATTTTTCAGACCAGTCGCTGACGCGCAAGGCGAAGCGCTGCAAAATATTTTGTTGAGTTTGCATGATTAAAATCCATTTATTCTGCGATTATTATTTTGAAATGAAACAGCTATATATAAAAAAGCCCTTAAGATGCTTCATTCTTAAGGGCTGGCTGGATCAGGCAGCGTTACGTAGTAGCGCTACCCCCGTGACTTTTTGAATCTCTTCAAAACTTACCTCTGGTGCCAGTTCAACCAGTCGAATTCCATCAGGAGTAACATCCAGTACACCGAGATCGGTAATAATCCGGTTCACCACAGCCTGGCCGGTCAGCGGCAGACTACATTCTGGAACTATCTTAGGTGTACCATCTTTGGCGCAGTGTTCCATCAAGACCACGACCTTTTGTACACCCGCGACCAGATCCATGGCACCGCCCATGCCTTTGACCTTTTTGCCTGGAATCATCCAGTTGGCCAGATCACCAGTTTCGGACACTTCCATAGCACCCAGAATGGCAATATTGACATGACCGCCACGGATCATGGCAAAGGAGTCGGCACTTGAGAAAAATGAAGCACCTTTACGCGCGGTAACCGTCTGTTTACCGGCATTGATCAGGTCGGCATCCACTGTCTCCTCGGTTGGAAATTCGCCAATCCCCAGCAGGCCATTTTCCGACTGCAGCCAGACATTGATATTTTCCGGAATATAGTTCGCGACTAGCGTCGGCAGGCCAATCCCTAGATTGACGTAGAAACCATCTTCAAGCTCTTGTGCCGCGCGCTGCGCCATTTCATTACGTGTCCAAGCCATGATCAAGCCTCCGCCTTTAAAGTCATCTGTTCAATACGTTTTTCCGGTTGAGCATTCAGGACTATCCGGTTCACATAAATTCCCGGAAGATGGATTTCGTCCGGATCTAGCACGCCAATTTCGACAATCTCTTCGACTTCAGCAATGGTAATTTTGCCGGCCATGGCACAGACCGGATTAAAGTTCTGGGCGGTTTTACGGAAAATCAGGTTGCCGGCTTTATCGGCCTTATAGGCTTTAACCAGAGCAACATCAGCTGTTAAAGATTCTTCCAGAATGTAAGACTTGCCATTAAATTCACGGACATCCTTACCTTCAGCGATCACGGTTCCTACACCCGTCGCCGTATAAAAAGCCGGAATACCGGCACCGCCAGCACGTAATTTTTCTGCCAGTGTACCCTGTGGGGTCAGCTCAACTTCCAGTTCGCCATTTAAATATTGACGTTCGAATTCCTTGTTTTCACCGACATAAGAGGAGATCATTTTTTTAATCTGTTTTGTTTCCAGTAAAAGCCCCAGACCGAAGCCGTCTACACCGGCATTATTGGAAATACAGGTCAAATTTTTGGCACCAGTTTCTTTTAGGGCCGTGATCAAAGCTTCTGGAATACCACATAGGCCGAAACCACCGACAGCCAGAGTATGACCATCTTGCACCACATCCTTTAAGGCGGATTGAGCGCTGTCATAAACCTTGTTTGACATCTTGTCACCTCTATTGTTATTACAGCAGACTTAAATCTGCTGTTTATATCCTTATGGGTTGCTTAAGTTTATTTTGCTCAAGCATGATTATTGTTAAGCACAGGCTTTTTGCCAGTAGGCATTGGCATAATTGGATGGATTATTGCGCTGCAAGACTTCACTGATATTACGACTGGCCTGCATCAGTGCATCTAGCTGAATACCGGTTTCAAAGCCCATATTCGAGAGCAGGTAATACAGGTCTTCGGTCGAGACATTGCCAGATGCACCTTGGGCATAAGGACAGCCACCCAGTCCAGCAATGGAGGAGTCAAAGACCCGAATGCCTTGCAACAGTGACTGATAAATATTGGCAATCGCCATGCCGTAGGTATTATGGAAATGACCTGCCAAAACTTTAGTATCAAGTTCAGCCAGACAAGCCTCCCAGACATTTCTTACCCGATCCGGTGTTGCTGTACCAATGGTTTCACCCAACGACACTTCATAGCAGCCCATCTCCAGCAAACGCTGCGTGACTTTCACCACCTGCTTGGGATCAATGGCACCTTCATAAGGACAGTCCACCATGCAGGAAACATAGCCACGTACCTTAATATCATTGGCTTTGGCTGCTGCCATGACATCGGCAAACTTCTCGAAGCTTTCATCAATCGAGCAGTTGATGTTTTTGCGGGTAAAGCTTTCAGAAGCTGCAGTAAATACCGCCACTTCCT
Organism: Acinetobacter sp. YH12226; assembly: GCF_013417805.1. Lineage (GTDB taxonomy): Bacteria > Pseudomonadota > Gammaproteobacteria > Pseudomonadales > Moraxellaceae > Acinetobacter. Next base: position 393,511 of record NZ_VPDG01000002.1, read on the forward strand.
TGCAACCCACAGCCAGTGCCGATTCAAAACCTTTCATGTTTGGGGTTAATAAACTGAACTGAATATTCGGATCTTGGGGTAGGCTGGCAAAGAGCACATCACTTTCTGCCATTTGCGGTACCCATTTGGCTGAAACGCAGGAGCCGACTTCGATGGACTGCAGACCGGTTTTCATCAGGTCCAGAATCAGGTTTTTCCGGTCATCCAATGTCAAAGGTATTTTTTCATTTTGCAGGCCATCGCGTGGCCCGACCTCTACGATTTTGACAAAATCCGTCATGCCACTTCCTCCGCCAGAGGCTGGAACTCGACCAGTTCATCACCGGCTTTAACCTGATCACCCTTCTGAAAATATGAGCTTGCGATGATGCCGTCATGCGGTGCGCGAATCGAGTATTCGATCTTCATGGCTTCCAGCGTCATCAGCACATCATCTTTTTTGACTTTGTCATTGGCTGCCACGAGCACCTGGGTAATGACACCTGGCATTGGTGCGATCAGGTTATTTTCCGTGCCTTGTTCATCCTGATTATTAAAATCAGACTTCAAGTAATTAAACTTATAGCCTTGACCATTCTGGAACAGGGTAATGCCTTGCTCACTCTGGCTAAAAGCCAGTTTTTGCTGTTTACCCGCCAGTTGCAAGGCTAAAGTATGGGCATCGACGAGTTGACCCTGAATCTGAATTTGCTGACCGTTATAGCTGGCAACAAAGCCTTGATCTTGGGTGCTGAACTGAATTTTCAGGTTAATGCCATTGCGTTGTAATTGCACTGTATGGCTATTTTGCTGGTTCAGGCGCCAGAATGCTTTTTGCTGCCACACCGGATTGCTTGGAACGGGATTCTGTGCTTGACGTGCCAGGAATTCAATCAGTGCGGCACTGACCACCAGTTCGGCACTGATATCCGCAGAAGGTTTGAGCAGGAATTCCTCTTCACGCTGAATCAGGCCAGTATCTAAATGTGCATTTTTAAACGAGTCACACAGCACCAGGCGATCTAGAAAAGCAATATTGTTACCCAGACCATCAACATGGAACTGACCCAGTGCATGGTGCATCTGGGTTAGGGCTGCTTCACGGTTTTTGCCCCAGACAATCAGTTTGGCAATCATCGGATCATAATAAGTGCTGATTTCATCGCCTTCGACAATACCGCTATCCACACGTACACAGTCACTTTGCTCCGGATAATGCAGGTAGCTGATCTGACCAATCGCAGGAATAAAGCCTTTTTCCGGTTCTTCGGCATAAACACGGGCTTCGAGTGCATGTCCATGAATCTGCAACTCATGCTGCTGCTTCGGTAAAGGTTCACCAAAAGCCACGCGCAGTTGCCATTCCACCAGATCCTGTCCGGTAATCATTTCCGTCACTGGATGTTCAACCTGAAGACGGGTGTTCATTTCCATGAAGTAAGCTGTGCCGTCTTGCTCCACGATAAACTCGACTGTACCGGCACCGACATAATTTACTGCACGCGCAGCATCGATTGCCGCCTGACGCATCGCCTCCAGTTTGTCTTCCGGCATTTTCGGTGCAGGCGCTTCTTCCAACACTTTCTGATGGCGACGCTGTACCGAGCAATCACGTTCGAACAGATGTACATAATTGCCGTGGGTATCACCAAACACCTGCACTTCAATATGACGTGGCTGAATCACATAACGTTCAATCAGAACGTCTTCATTGCCAAAACTTGAACGTGCTTCACTCTTGCATGAAGCAAGCGAGCTAAGAAAATCTTCGCTGCGTTCCACCAGACGCATGCCTTTACCGCCACCGCCGGCACTGGCCTTGATCAGTACCGGATAGCCAATATTGTCTGCCTGCTGTTTCAGGAAGTCGGCATCCTGATTGGTACCATGATAGCCGGGGGTTAGAGGCACACCGGCTTTTTCCATCAGCGCTTTAGAGGTGGCCTTTAGACCCATTGCCAGAATGGCATCGACTGGCGGGCCAATAAAGACAATATTGTTGTCCTGACAGGCCAAGGCAAACTGGTCATTTTCGGACAGGAAACCATAACCGGGGTGAATCGCCTGGGCACCAGTGTTTTTGGCTGCCTGAATAATGCGATCAATTTGCAAATAACTTTGTGCTGCTGGCGATTCACCAATATAGATCGCTTCATCGGCCAGTTTCACATGTTGTGCCTGAGCATCGGCATCGGAGTATACAGCAACGGTGGCAATCCCTAATTTCTTCGCTGTACGAATGACACGGCAGGCAATTTCACCACGGTTGGCAATTAAAATCTTTTCAAACATCGTAGGATCCTTCTTGTTGTTATGCCGTGGTCTTGATCCAGGCCGGGCTTTGTTTGTTTAAAAATGCATTCAGTCCATTTTTCGCCTCATCTCCCTGGCGAATATGGGCAATATGCTGTGCGGTTTTAAGCAGTAAATCTTCGGTTAATACCTGTTGGTCAACCAGTTGGATCAACTGTTTGGATGCACTCTGTGCAGCAGGTCCACCCAGTAAAAGTGCTTCCACAATTTCATCAATTTTGCTGTCGAGCTGTTCCGGTGGAGTGACTTCATGCGCAAGACCAATCATTTTGGCCTGTTCAGCAGTAATCCGCTCGGCGGTCAGGAAATAACGTGAGGCCTGACGGGCCCCAATCGCACGAATCACATACGGGCTGATGGTCGAAGGTGCCAGACCTAAACGTACTTCCGACGTCGCAAACTTGGCATCGGTACTGGCCACGCAAATATCACAGGCCGAAGCCAGACCCATGCCGCCGCCAAACGCAATACCATGTACCCGGGCAATGGTCGGCTGTTTCAAGGTTGCCAGACTTTGCAGCATTTTCGCCAGTTTGAGCGCATCCGCTTCGTTGTCTGCCTGTGATGCCTGACCGGCCTGTTTCATCCAGTTCAGGTCAGCACCGGCCGAGAAGCTTTTGCCACGACCCGCCAGAATCACTACACGCACATCATCACGGTTATTTAAAGACTGGAAGCAAGCATGCAGTTCTTCAATGACTTGAGTATTAAAGGCATTGTGCAGTTCAGCACGGTTAATCCAAACCGTTGCCACCTGATTCTGCTGTTCGAGCTGTAAAAATTGATATGTCATTTTGTCACCTCTTACATGCGGAACACGCCGAATTTGGTTGGCTGGATGGGCGCATTCAGGGCTGCAGCCAGACTCAAGGCTAGTACTTCACGCGATTGCGCTGGATCAATCACACCATCATCCCATAAACGCGAAGACGCATAATAAGGATGGCCTTGGCGTTCGTACTGGTCACGAATCGGCTGTTTAAACTGGTCTTCTTCTTCAGCTGACCAAGTTCCGCCTTTTTGCTCAATCTGGTCACGTTTTAAGGTCGACAAGACGCTGGAGGCCTGTTCACCGCCCATCACTGAAATACGCGAGTTTGGCCAGGTCCACATAAAGCGTGGCGAGTAAGCGCGTCCACACATACCATAGTTGCCTGCACCAAAAGAACCGCCAATCACTAGAGTCAGTTTCGGTACATTAGCATTGGCGACGGCCATCACCAGCTTGGCACCATTTTTGGCAATGCCTTCATTTTCATACTGGCGGCCGACCATAAAGCCGGTAATGTTTTGCAGGAAAATTAGTGGAATATTGCGCTGGGTACACAGCTCAATAAAATGTGCGCCTTTTTGGGCAGACTCGGAAAATAGAATGCCATTATTGGCAATTATCCCGACCGGCATGCCATAGAGCTTGGCAAAACCGGTCACCAGGGTAGTGCCGAAACGTGCCTTGAACTCGTCAAAACGTGAACCGTCAACAATACGGGCTATCACTTCACGGATATCAAAAGGCTTACGCGCGTCACTCGGCACAATGCCGTACAGTTCCGAACTGTCAAATAGCGGCGCTTCGATTTCATCTGCGGTCTTGTTTGGCTTTTTGTTCAGGTTGGCCACGATGTTGCGGGCAATCGCAATCGCATGTTCATCGTTTTCAGCCAGATGATCAGCCACGCCAGACAAACGGGTATGCACATCACCACCACCGAGATCCTCACTAGACACCACTTCACCAGTAGCTGCCTTAACCAGAGGAGGGCCGCCGAGGAAGATCGTGCCCTGATTGCGGACAATAATGGTTTCATCTGACATGGCAGGAACATAAGCACCACCGGCAGTACAGCTACCCATCACCACTGCAATCTGAGCGATACCTTGGCTCGACATACGTGCCTGATTGTAGAAAATACGGCCGAAGTGATCGCGGTCTGGAAATACTTCATCCTGTAAAGGCAAATATGCACCGCCTGAATCCACCAGATAGATACAGGTCAGATGGTTCTGTTCGGCAATTTCCTGGGCACGTAAATGCTTTTTCACTGTCAATGGATAATAAGTACCGCCTTTCACCGTAGCATCATTGGCGATGATCATGCAGGTCACACCGTTGACCTGACCAACACCAGCGACCACACCTGCGGCAGGCACATCATCCTGATAAACCTGATAGGCAGCCAGCTGACCAATTTCCAGAAAAGCGGTTCCTGGATCAATCAGGTGATTAATCCGTTCACGTGGTAACAGCTTGCCGCGATCTAAATGTTTTTGGCGGGCAGTTTCGCCGCCACCGAGGGCAATCTTTTCAACTTTCTGTTTCAGGTCATCCACCAGTTGCAGCATGGCAGTCTGGTTGGTTTTAAACTCTTCACTACGTATATTGATTTTGCTCGATAACTGATTCATGACGAACATCCTTGTTTTATTCTAAGTGTTAAGATTTAGGCTGTTTCGTTGAAAAGTTCACGGCCAATCAGCATGCGGCGGATTTCTGAAGTACCGGCGCCAATTTCATACAGTTTGGCATCGCGCCATAAACGGCCTGCAGCAAACTCGTTGATATAACCGTTACCACCTAAAGTCTGAATGGTTTCACCCGCCATCCAGGTCGCTTTTTCAGCAGCATATAAAATGGCACTGGCAGCATCTTTACGCAGGCTACGGCTATGCTCAGCTTTGTCACATTCAGCACCGACCGCATAAACCAGTGCCTTACAGGCTAGCCAGGTCGAATACATGTCGGCAATTTTGCCTTGCATTAACTGGAATTCGCCCAGCGCCTGACCAAACTGTTTACGGTCATGAATATATGGAATCACGGTATCCATACAGGCATCCATAATCCCCAGTGGGCCAGCACTCAATACAGCACGCTCATAGTCCAGACCACTCATCAAGACCTTGGTGCCATTACCGACGCCGCCCATGACGTTTTCTTTGGGTACTTCGACATTGTCAAAAAACAGCGGATAAGTGTTTGAACCGCGCATACCCAGTTTGTCCAAATGTGTGCCATGACTGAAACCTGGCATATTTTTTTCAACCAGAAAGGCGGTCATGCCTTTGGCGCCGGCCTGCAAATCGGTTTTGGCATAGACCACCAGGACATCAGCATCGCCACCATTGGTGATCCACATTTTTGAACCATTCAACAGGTAGTGATCGCCTTTGTCTTCTGCTTTCAGTTTCATGCTCACCACATCCGAGCCTGCATTCGGTTCAGACATTGCCAAGGCACCGACATATTCACCTGAAATCAGTTTAGGCAGATAACGCTGTTTCTGTTCTTCAGTACCATTTCGCTTAATTTGGTTTACACATAGGTTAGAATGTGCGCCATAGGACAGCCCAATGGATGCAGAAGCACGGGAAATTTCCTGCATGGCAATGATGTGCGCCAGATAACCAAAATTTGAACCGCCATATTCCTCACTGACTGTCAGCCCGAGCAGGCCCATCTCGCCAAATTTTTTCCAAAGGTGAGCAGGGAACTCGTTGTCACGGTCAACCTGTTGAGCAATCGGGGTAATTTCTTTGGCGCAAAATGCGGCCACTGAATCACGAAGCGCTATTAGAGTTTCATCCAAACCGAAATCCAAGCTTTGTAAATTCATTCTTCATCCATCCTGAGGTTATATTTGTTGTGTCCAAAAAAGCATTGTTGTTGTGCTTGTGGTTTTAACATACAACGAAAAAATAAAAAAGTGAATCTATATTCACAAAATGATTTACAATTCATTTTATCTTGTTGAGATTAATTTTATGAGTTATAAAAGATCATCATTGATGCAGGAACGAATGGAACAAAATCGCCTGTCGATTTTGGAATCTGCTCGTGAACTGATTATTCAAGGGGGCTTGAAGGAGGCATCGATTCAGGCGATTGCAGAACGCGCAGGCGTTTCTACAGGGCTGGTCTATCGATATTTCGAAAGCAAAAGCCAGATTTTAATTGAGGTTTTGTCGGCCGCGATTCAGCATGAAGTCGGAATTCTGAACCATATTGCCGAGTCAGATTTATCGCCAAAACTGAAATTGCAAAAATCTGTTACAACTTTTGTCAAGCGTGCCATGAATAGCCCCCAATTGGCGTATTCACTGATGTTCGAACCGGTTGATCCGGAAATGGAACATGAGCGTTTTCGCAGTAAGCAGCTGCTTAAGCAGAGCATTAAGGAAATTCTGGCCGAAGGCAAGGTCAATGGAAAATTCGAATTTGAAGATTTGAATACGGCAGCATTAGGTGTGGTTGGTGCCATGACCTTTGTCGTGATTGAACCTTTAAATCCGTCCCGAAATGTCATGTTTGATCAGAAGTATAAGGATCACTTTGTCAAACAGATTGCCGATTTTTGTGTCAACGCAGTACGTGGGCAGGAGGAAAATTTACAAGCATAAACACACAAAAAACCGGTACACAGACAAGGTCGTCGTGGTCATAAAACAATTAGTAAAGTTGAAAATCAGAATTACAAAGAATCAAGGAGATCGATTCAATGACACAAGTACGGTTAAGCTATGCCTATGGAACCAGCAGCCAGCCTTTATTGGGCATGACGATTGGTGAAAAATTTGATCAGGCTTGCGAGCAGTATGCAGAACGTGATGCGGTAGTGAGTTTGCATCAGAACATACGCCTCAGTTACCGGCAGCTACAGGATCAGGTCAATGCCTTTGCCTGTCAGCTGCTGAAACTAGGTATGCAAAAAGGTGACCGTCTGGCAATCTGGTCGCCGAACTGTGTGGAATGGACCATTACCCAGTTTGCGGCCTTCAAGGCAGGCATTATTCTAGTGAACCTGAATCCGGCCTATAAAAGCAATGAGCTTGAATATGTGCTAAACAAGGTCTCCTGTAAGGGACTGGTGATTGCAGCGCAGTTTAAGACGACGGACTATCAGGAAATTCTGACTAAAATTGCACCTGAGCTGATGCAGACTGAAAGTAAATTCCTCAATGCAGAGCGCTTGCCGCATTTAAAGCATGTGATTAAAATTGATGATCAGCAGCATACCGGTATCCACCGTTTTCAGGATTTACTAAGCTCGCCAAGCGCCCAAGAGCTGGAACAACTGCAACAGATCTCCAGTGAATTGCAGTTCGATGAAACGATTAATATCCAGTTTACTTCGGGCACTACGGGCAATCCGAAAGGCACCATGCTGACCCATAATAATATTTTAAATAACGGGTACTTTGTCGGTGAAGCGATTCATTTAGGTCCAGAAGACAGCGTCTGTATTTCAGTTCCTTTATTTCACTGCTTTGGTATGGTGATGGGTAATCTGGCCTGTATTACGCATGGTTCTGCCATGATCTATCCATCAGCTGTATTTAATCCGCTAGAAACCCTGAAAGCCATCCAGCAGGAAAAATGTACCGCGGCTTATGGCGTACCAACTATGTTTATTGCGGTGCTGGAACATGAGCAGTTTGATGAATTTGACCTATCCAGCTTGCGTACCGGGATTATGGCGGGTAGTCCATGCCCGCAGGAAATTATGCAGCGCGTGATTGAACGTATGCATATGTCTGAAATCACGATTTGTTATGGCATGACTGAAACCGCACCCGTCAGTGCACAAAGCTCAACGGCAGACAGTGTCGAGCAACGTGTCAGTACGGTTGGCCGGGTACATCCGCATCTGGAAGTTAAAATTGTCGATGAAAATGGCAAGGTGGTTCCACGCGGCCAATTGGGTGAGCTGTGTGTACGTGGTTATTCAGTGATGCTCGGTTATTGGGAAGATCAGGATAAAACCCAGGAAGTGATTGATGCGGCGCGCTGGATGCATACCGGTGATATCGCTGAAATGGATGATGAAGGCTTTGTCAAAATCAAGGGCCGAATCAAGGACGTGGTGATTCGTGGAGGGGAAAACCTGTTCCCGAAAGAAATTGAAGACTTCCTTTATACCCATCCGGCTGTTTCAGATGTACAGGTGATTGGGGTGCCAGACCATAAATATGGTGAGGAACTTTGTGCCTGCATCATCCTGCATGAAAATGATCCTTGTACTGAAGAAACCATCCGTCAGTATTGTAAGGAGCATATTTCTCACAATAAAGTGCCGCGCTATGTGCGTTTCTTCCAGGAATTTCCAATGACGGCTTCAGGGAAGGCGCAGAAGTTCAAATTGCGTGAATTTATGCGTGAAGAGCTGAACTTGAAAGAGATTGCTTAAACTTTATTTTTTACGTTAGAACTAATCCTAAAGCTAACAATTAATAGCAACTCATCAGAGAGCCCGGCGACATGGATGTCGCCGTTTCACTGTATGGCAGGGATGCCATATCAGTGAAACAAAAGGGTTTGGTTACTTTGCCCCGTCAAAGTAACGAGAAACCTGCGCAATGGACGTTCAATATATCTAGCAGTTTGAGGTTGTACATTTAGCAAGATTCTAAAATGTCTGTAAATGAATTTACTGATCACGACGGTCTGGTAATAGAAATACATGAATGTACTGAACATCTAAAATCAGAGTAAAATATGGCAAAAAACTTTCACAGTGAAGTCGTGGTCGCCAGTTATGACGATCATATCCGTAAACTGATTCCCGGTTATGAACTGGTGCATCAGCAGATTGAAGCAATTCTCAGCACTGAACTCCCAGAAACCGCACATATATTAATAGTGGGTTGCGGAACAGGTTATGAATTGTCGTATTTATTAGAGCAACATCCAGACTGGACCTTTACTGCAATTGATCCATCAGCAGCCATGCTGAAACAGGCTAGTAAAAATCTGAATTCTATAGATCGACAAAGGGTGCAATTCATCCAAAGCACGATTCAAGATTTGAATCAGCCGGATACTTTCGATGCCGCATTGGCCATTCTGGTGGCTCATTTCATTCCAAATTCCGAAAAAAACGGATTTTTTCAGGCTATCCATCAGTGTCTTAAAACCAACGGTCTTGCATTGACCTATGACCTGATGCAACCCGAAGATCAGCAAGACATCAAAATTATGCAGAAGCTGGCACAGCAGACAGGGTTAAGCATGGTGCAAAGTGGCAAGATGATTGAACGCTTGGAGCAGGATTTTCACTTGTTATCTGCGCAAAATTTTACAGCACTTTTAACCAAAGTCGGATTTAAACAGTGCAAAATTTATTGTCAAATCATGAATTATCATGGCTTTTTGCTCAGAAAATAAAGATCAAAGAACTTTTTGCAAATTCTAAAGTTTAAGAGAATATTCAGGGAAGTATTAAAACAATGTCGGCATATTACAGTTTTATTCAGCGCGAACAGCATGCAGATGGCAGTACTACGGCTTATTACCGTTCTAATATTCATGCACAAGGTGCGTGGAATCCGCATGAGCAGCACATGGCGCCAGCCACCGGTATTCTATGCGTCGAACTGGAACAGTTTCAGCCACGTGCTGACATGCGTATTGGTCGGGTCGGGCTGGATATTTTTGGCCTGATAGCCTTTGGTGAATTTTCGATTACCACACGCATGATCCGTCCGGGTAAAACCATTGAACTGGTTGAAGCTGAAATGTGTGCCAATGGTAAAACCTGTATCGTGGCACGCGCGTGGAGAATGCTAACTTCAAATACCACGGCCATTGCTGGAGTGGAAGATTTTCCGATCGAAAGTCCAGAATATTTACCGGTTTGGGAGGGTATGCGCTGCTGGCCGGGCGGTTATATCCAGAGTATTGAAACCCGGGCACATGCTGACCATCGTGCAGGCAAGGGCATTGTCTGGCTAAGAAATTCGCTGGACATGGTAGAAGGTCAACCGACGACAGACTTTAGTCGTTTGCTCGGTATGGTCGATACGGCCAATGGCATTGTGCCACGTCAGGACCCGAATTCCGGTTGGGGATTTCCGAATCTGGACCTGCAGATTCATATGCACCGTCTGCCGCAGGGTAAATGGCTGGGACTGGAAGTGGTGCAGCAATATGGTGAAGATGGTATCGGTCTGACTAGCGGGATTCTGCATGATGTTCATGGACCTTTTGGCCGAAGTGAACAGATTCTGACCCTGCGAAAGTTCTAAAGCCTATTCAAAAACATCAAGGCCAATTGCCTCAATCTGTATTTATTGGCATGCTGTGCGCAATGAGTCAGGAACAGCACAAGATGCGGATCAGTATGATTGGGGCAGGGCGAGTGGCATATCATCTTGCCCGTGTATTTTCAGCACAACATGAGATCGTACAGATCTACAGTCGAACCCTAGAAAAATCACAGCAACTGGCTGAGCAATTCAACGCTCAGGCCATCGCTCGACCTGAACAGCTGAGTCATGAGGTGGATCTGGTCATTATCGCGGTCAGTGATCAGTCGATTGCCAGCGTCATTGAACGGATTCATCCGCATCTGCAGCAGAATCTGATCGTACATACCTCTGGCAGTACCCATCTCGATTTACTGAAAAATGTGCATGCGCGTGCAGGCGTATTTTATCCTTTACAGACCTTTAGTCTGGAACGCCAGATTGATTGGCAGCAGACGCCACTATTTATTGAGGCGGAGAATGAACAGGACCAAATCCTGTTATTAGAACTGGCAAATAGCCTAAGCAATCGTGTTTATATTTATAATTCTAGTCAACGTCTCAGTTTGCATCTTGCAGCGGTATTTGCCTGTAACTTTGCCAATTATTGTTATGACATGGGCAAGCAGGTGGTTGATGCACAACAGGTCGATTTTAGTTTGTTGTATCCCTTGATGCTGGAAACCGCCAGTAAAGCCACGCAGAATGATCCCAAACAAATGCAGACCGGCCCAGCGATGCGTGGTGATCAGAATATCTTGAATATGCATCAGCAGATGTTAGCTAATATGCAGCGGGAAGATTTGCAAAATGTCTATCAGTTGTTGAGCCAGCAAATCCTAGAACGTCATCGAAAATAAAAGAGCCGGATTTTTTAGTCTAAAATAAAATACTCAATTCTTTTTCCTCTTTAATTTTGGTGAAAAATGAAAAGAAAAAATAATAAAAAATGGAAATAGTATAAAGATGAAAATCTATTTTTCTTCTTAAGTGTTATTTCGGGTGCATTTGTCTTTATATATAAGTGGATTGCAAAATTTCTCCCATAAAAAAGCGCTGAATAATCAGCGCTTTTTTTGAGTCTTAGATTAAGAAATTTTCTTAAAGATAAAATCATTAATCTTGTGACCTGCTTCAATCCCGCGACGTTCAAACTTGGTTTGTGGACGCCATTCCGGACGAGGATAGCTATTGCCTTTGCCCGCCAGATTTTCCAGACGTGGACGTTCTTCCAATACTTCTATCATCCATTCCGCATACGGTTCCCAGTCCGTTGCAGCATGGAAAGTTCCGCCAAGCTCCAGCTTTTGCTCCACCAGCGGCATACGGTCATGCGAAACAAAGCGGCGTTTAAAATGACGTTTTTTCTGCCATGGATCAGGGAAGTATAACTGAACTGCATTAATACTATTGTCTGGCATTTCACGTAATACCTGAATTGCATCAGCATCCAGCACACGTAAATTCGTTAGGCCTTCAACACCTGCTTCGTAAATGCATTGCGCAATACCCGGTACATGCACTTCAATCCCGACAAAGTTACGCTCAGGATTGGCTTTGGCCATCAATACCAGTGAACGGCCCATCCCAAAACCGATTTCTACAGTCAAAGGGCGCTCTGGATGTTCAAAGTGCTGACGCAAATCACCCACTGGATATTCCAAAATTAAGTGACCATATTGTTCAAGCGCAGTACGTTGAGAGGTGTTTAACGGCATTGAGCGGCGCATAAACGTCACGATTTCACGGTGCTCGCTTAAGTTTTCCAGCTCCACGACTTGCTGGTCTAATTGATCGTTCGACATAACTTTGGCAAATCTAAAAATTCAGAATGCGGTATTTTAAGTCCTGAGCCGAGCAAGTCAAACTTTTCTCGGTATTTCTCCATAAAAATTGGCGAGATCTTCCAGATAAAATAAAAGAGCCAATTGAGGCTCTTTTATTAATCACCGTTCATCAGCTACTAAACCGGTCAATCAGTGTACTGCTGGCTTCATTTAAACCGATCACTGTTACGTCTATATTTTGGGCTTTAAATTTCTGGATCACATTATTCAACATGTTCACTGAGGTCACATCCCAGATATGCGCGTGGGTTAAATCCAGTTCGACATGCTCAAGCTTTTCCTTAAAATCAAAGAACTGATAGAATTTTTCTGTACTGCTGAAGAATATCTGTCCGGAAATAATATAGCTACGTGAATTGACCGTATTTAAATACGTATAGACATGTATAGTTCTTTCCAGTTTATTAATAAAGAACAGGGCAGAGAGCAATACGCCGACAAATACACCAAGCGCCAGATTATGAGTGGCAAGCACGACAATAATCACGGCAATCATCACGGTATTAAATTCTAGCGGATGTTTACTGAATTGCTTGATTGCTCCCCATTGAAAGGTGGTAAATGCCACCATAATCATGATCGCAACCAGAGCTGCCATTGGGATATAAGCCAGCCAGTCTTTCAAAAAAACCACGAGACACAGCAGAAACACGCCAGCGACCAGAGTCGATAAACGGGTACGTGCCCCTGAAGATACATTGATAATTGACTGGCCGATCATGGCACAACCGGCCATCCCGCCCATAAAGCCGCTGACAATATTGGCCATACCCTGACCACGACATTCCTGATGACGGTCACCTTCAGTTCCGGTCACTTCATCAATGACCGTAGTGGTCATCATGCTTTCCAGTAAACCGACAGTTGCCAAGGTAAAGGAATAAGGCAGGATAATTTGCAAGGTTTCCAGGTTGAGTGGAATTTCTGGAATCAGGAATACCGGCAAGGTATCCGGGAATTGTCCCAGATCGCTCACGGTACGCATATCTGCACCCAACAACAGCGCCAGCCCGCTTAAAACTATAATACAGATTAGAGGAGAGGGAATGGCTTTACCGATTTTAGGGATATAAGGAAACAAATAAATAATTGCCAGACCAATCGCAATAAACAGATAACCGGTGCTATCCATCCGGTTAATTTCCGGGATTTGTGCCACAAATATCAGGATCGCCAAGGCATTCAAAAATCCGTATACCACCGCCTGCGATACAAAACGCATTAATTTAGCGACTTTAAAATACCCCGCAATGACCTGAATGATACCGGTCAGAATTGTGGCAGCCAACAGATATTGCAGACCATGTTCTTTTACCAAGGTAATCATCAAAAGCGCCATAGCACCTGTAGCCGCAGAGATCATGGCAGGACGGCCGCCAAAAAAGGCAATGGATACTGCAATGCAGAAAGAGGCATACAAACCGACTTGCGGATCAACACCGGCAATGGCAGAGAAGGCAATTGATTCAGGAATCAGGGCAAGTCCCACCACTAGACCTGCCAGTACATCTGTGCGGATATTAGAAAACCATTCTTCTTTTTTCAGGCTAATCACGAAATATCATCTAAATTTGGAAAACCTGTGTATGTTAAACAGATAGAGATAAAAATCTACACAAGATTGACTTGCAAAAGCCCGGAATATCCTGAATATTGAATGAGTAACTGCCCCAAAATGACAGTTACGCTTTTTTGCAATTTACAGGTTTGATCACTTGAAAGTTTGTCAGAAGCGATTTAAAACATTGAGAAGTGTATAACAAGGATCAGAAATGAAGCTTTACTATTCGCCAGGTGCCTGCTCACTGGCAGCACATATTATTTTAAATGAAATTAATGTCGATTTTGATTTGGAACGTGTTGATTTAAAAACACATAAAACAGAAAAAGGTACGGATTATTACGAAGTTAATCCTAAAGGCTATGTACCAGCGTTAGAAATTAACCCTGGTCTGATCCTGACAGAAAATGTTGCAATTCTACCGTTTCTTGCTCAACACGATCCAAAACAAGATCTGATTCCACCATCGGGCATGGGACGTGCCAAAGTGCTGGAATGGTTAGGTTATCTGAACTCTGAACTACATGATGCCTATGCGGTGTTCTTCGGTGGCAAGTTATCCGAAGATGAAAAGAAAAAAGCCTATGCAGAGATTGATCGACTATTGAGTTATATCGATAAAGCGATTGGTGAATCGGACAATGATTATCTGGTGGATGATAACTTTGGGCCTGCGGATGCCTATCTATTTGTCTTGACCAACTGGTCGAACCAGATTGAGCATGATTTGAGTCCATATAAAAATATTATTCATATCCGTAATAAAGTGGCAGAACGTCAGTCTGTACAGATTGCTATGCGTGATGAAGGTCTGATTCCTTAACTAAAAACAAAAATAAAGGACTCAATTGAGTCCTTTATTTTTGTTCATGAAAATTTATTTAAAGAAATAGCCGGTTTCCGGTGAGCTGGCATTGGCCATACGCTTGCGCGGCATACGGCCTGCAAGAAAAGCTTCTCGGCCTGCTTCAACGGCTTTTTTCATCGCAGATGCCATTAATACCGGATTTTGTGCAGCTGCAATCGCTGTATTCATGAGTACACCATCACAACCCAGTTCCATCGCAATCGCGGCATCACTCGCTGTACCGACACCGGCATCGACTAGGACAGGAACTTTGGCATTTTCCTTGATGATTGACAGGGTATGTGGATTCAGAATGCCCAGACCAGAACCAATCAGGCTACCCAATGGCATAATCGCAACACAGCCCATGCTTTCCAGCTCTTGCGCCACGATCGGATCATCCGAGGTATAAACCATGATCTCAAAGCCATCGTCAATCAAGGTGCGCGCAGCTTTCAGTGTTTCGGTTACGTTTGGATAAAGTGTCTTTTCATCACCCAAAACTTCAAGTTTGACCAGATTGTGGCCATCGAGCAACTCACGCGCCAGCATACAGGTGCGGACGGCACTATTGGCATCGAAGCAACCTGCGGTATTCGGCAAAATGGTATATTTTTCCGGAGGAATGACTGACAGCAGGTTCGGCTGGTCAGGATCTTGGCCAATATTGACACGGCGAATAGCGACAGTGACAATCTCTGCACCACTGGTTTCAATGGCCTGCTGAGTTTCATTTAAATCTTTGTATTTGCCCGTGCCTACCAAAAGGCGTGAATGGAATTGGCGTGAACCAATCTGTAATAAATCTTGCATAATTGTCCCGAGTATTAGCCGCCACCGACCGCGTGAATAATTTCTATTTTGTCTGTATCGCAAATTGGCGTATCGCCCAATCTGCTTTTAGGAATAATCATTTCGTTGACTTCAACTGCAAAACGCTTACCCTCAAGCGCCATACTCTGAATCAGTTCCAGCAGATTCTTGCAGTGAGTTTCGTGTTGTTCGCCATTGATGTAAATCATCATTCTAGCAACCCTCCATGATTAAGTGTTGTTCAGACTTATCTGGCGTATTTTAAAGCATTCCAGGCCAGAATTAACCATCCGGCAATCATTAAAGCGCCGCCAATAGGTGTAATCACCCCTAAACCGCGGGGTAATCCTAAGGCCATGATATACAGTGAGCCAGAAAACAGTAAAATACCAACCTGAATCAGTCCGAAGCTCCACTGAATCGGTAGTGCAGGAATGACTTTCGCGAGCAGAGAAAGAATCAGTAGTCCTAAGGCATGATAGAAAAAATAATCTGTTGCCGTTTGCCACCAGCCGAGCTGTGCTTCAGTTGCTCGCGCTTTTAAACCATGTGCACCAAAAGCACCGAGCATAACTGCAAATGCCAAATTAAGTGCTGAAATCGCAATCCACATTTGAATTGATCTTCCTGATAAAGTTTGCGCTCAACCTTAGCATAAATTCAAAATGCGGACATAAAAAAGCCTTCCTGAAGGAAGACTTTTTAAAAATAAATCAATAACAGAATTTGGTGTTAATTGGATGACATTGCTACTTTAATTTTTTCCATGGCATTTTTTTCCAGCTGACGAATACGTTCCGCAGAAACATTATATTCGGCTGCAAGCTCGTGCAGGGTCGATTTCTCGTCGTCTAACCAACGGCGTTGCAGAATATTCCGTGAACGATCATCTAGCTGATCCATGGCTTCGTGCAGGGCAGAGGTGCTTTGCTCCTCATAGTCTTCATTTTCAATCAGACGGGCCGGGTCATAACGGTTATCTTCAAGATATAAAGCGGGTGCCACATGGGTGGAACCTTCATCATCGTCATCGCTTGATGCATCAAAAGCCGCATCATACGCCGTCAGACGGCCTTCCATTTCCAGTACTTGTTCTGGTGTGACATTTAAATCATTGGCAATAGACTGTGCTTCTGCGAGCGTCAACTTTTTCGATGATTTCTTCAGGCTGCGCAGATTAAAGAACAGTTTACGTTGCGCTTTAGTGGTGGCGATTTTCACAATACGCCAGTTACGGATCACATATTCGTGAATTTCCGCCTTGATCCAGTGCACGGCAAATGACACCAGACGTACGCCCATATTCGGGTCAAAACGTTTTACAGCTTTCATCAGGCCCAGGTTGCCTTCCTGAATCAGGTCGCCTTGTGGCAAACCATAACCTGCATAACTACGCGCAATATGTACTACAAAACGCAAATGCGACATGACCAGCATTTTCGCTGCATCTAAATCTTGGTCATAATAATAGCGTTCAGCCAACTCTTTTTCTTGTTCGGCCGTTAAAATCGGAATCTGATTGACAGTGCTGATATAAGCACCGAGGTTGACACCTGGCGCCGATAATGACAGGGGCATTAACTGATTGCGGCTGTCACTCATGTGTTCTCCTTGAAGTGCGGGATAACCCTAAACTAGGTTTTATCTTAATCCAATCTCTCCGCAAATAATGGATATTTGGGTAGAGAAATGTAAAAAAGTATACGAAAGTGAAGATCAACAGTTTAATTGAAAATTTTTAAGATTCAATTAAGTAGTGAAACTCTGTATCAGAAATTTTTTTAAATTCAAGCTTGAGCTGATGCAGCTGACAATAGCGGCTGACATCTGTCTGGCTATGCGGATCAGATGATGTCAGCAGGAATGTTTTCTGATTTCCGGCCTTTAGTGCGCGCTTTAACATTAATAGCGGCATCGGGCACGGTTTTCCCATAGCGTCTATAAGGCTGAATTGCGCTGGATATTCGGACATTGCGGTTTTATTTAGATAGCAGAAAAGGCTATAAATAGTAGCAAATATGATGCCAGAACCAAACTGGTTTCAGAAAAAGAAGATCTAAATGACTTTATAAAGTCTTTTGACAATTTTCATGAAAAAAATAACTAAATCAAACAGAACATGCTAAAAAAAATCTATTAATTGTGATAAACCCATGTTAAGCTCGTTGCGTATTTGGGACTTTGAATAAACAAAGTGATTGTTTTTCACCCTATTACATAAATGGATGTAACCGGGATTTTGTTGATAGTTTTACAGAATGATTACAAGCTTAAAAATAATATTTTCAAACTTGTTTGCTCTGCTGTTTGCAACACCGGGTGGTCCTTCTTTTAGTTTCAATGAGGATTAACTTATGACAGCTGCTCGCGAACAAGGCGTAGTTAAGTGGTTTAACGATACTAAAGGCTTCGGCTTTATTCAACGTAATGGCGGCGATGACGTATTCGTTCATTTCCGTGCTATCCAAGGTGACGGTCACCGTTCACTTCGTGACGGCCAACGTGTTGAATTCAGTGTTGTTAAAGGCCAAAAAGGCTTTCAAGCTGAAGAAGTTCAACCATTAGACTAATCTTCGGATTAAGCTAAAAAGAAAACGCTCCAATATAACTTGGGGCGTTTTTTGTTTATACTATCCCTATCTTAGTGATTACCCAATTAGAGCACCGCTTTATGTCATCTGGTTTTGAAACCTTAAATTTACATCCCAATCTAAAAAAAGCGATTGATGCTTTAGGCTTTACCACCATGACGCCTATCCAGCAGAAGGTTTTGAAATTCACGCTGGCAGGACATGATGCAATTGGCCGTGCACAGACTGGTACAGGTAAAACTGCGGCCTTTTTAATTAGTATCATGAACGATCTGTTAAATAATCCGATTCAGGA
Source organism: Acinetobacter sp. YH12226 (assembly GCF_013417805.1). Lineage (GTDB taxonomy): Bacteria > Pseudomonadota > Gammaproteobacteria > Pseudomonadales > Moraxellaceae > Acinetobacter. The sequence continues at coordinate 411,779 of NZ_VPDG01000002.1, forward strand.
ACAACGTTATCGTGGTGAGCCGCGCGCGCTGATTCTGGCACCGACCCGTGAACTGGCATTGCAAATTGAAAGCGATGCACAGCACCTGGCGAAATATGCGGGTTTGCATGTGGTGACCTTGCTGGGTGGTGTGGATTTTGACAAGCAAAAGAACCAGCTTAATAAAGCGCCTGTCGATATTATGGTGGCTACACCAGGTCGTCTGATTGATTTTGTAGAACAAAAAGAAGTCTGGCTAGATCAGATTGAATTTTTAGTCATTGATGAAGCAGACCGTCTACTGGATATGGGTTTCATTCCATCGGTTAAACGGATTGTACGTTTCTCGCCGCGTAAAGAGCAGCGTCAGACTTTAATGTTCTCTGCAACATTTAGCTATGATGTGTTGAATCTTGCGCAGCAATGGCTGTTTGAACCGGTTACGGTTGAAATTGAGCCAGAAAAGAAAACCAATGCTGATGTCGAGCAACGGGTTTATATGGTGGCAAAATCAGATAAATATAAATTGTTGCAAGAAATTCTGCGTGATGAGCCGATTGAGAAAGTCATGATTTTTGCTAACCGTCGGGATCAGGTACGCAAACTTTATGATCATTTAAAACGGGATGGTTATAAGGTGGTGATGTTGTCTGGTGAAATCGCGCAAGATAAACGCACGAAAATGTTAGATCAATTTAAAAATGGTCAGCATAATATTATGATTGCGACGGATGTGGCAGGACGTGGTATTCATGTAGATAACGTATCCCATGTGGTGAACTTTACCTTGCCAGAACAGTCAGATGATTATGTACATCGTATTGGTCGTACAGGCCGTGCCGGTGCGCAAGGTGTAAGTATCAGTTTCTTGTCCGAAGATGATGCGTTCTATCTTCCGGAAATTGAAAAAGCCATTGGGCAAAAATTGCCTTTGACCCGCCTGGAAGGTTATTGTTAATCCAGATCATAGAAAAACCGCTCTTGAAGAGCGGTTTTTTATTGCGCTATGGTTTGGCTTATTTGGCCTGACAGCGGAATGTAAGCACCGTCTGATAGTCGTCATTCTGGTTTAAACCAGTATTGGTACCTGCGATATTGCCAAGGACAGTAGCTGCTGCCTGAATCATCTGACCTGTTTGTTCATCGACCACGCCTTTTAAAGCGCCGTTATAAGCTGTCTTTTCATCTACAATAATTGGGGTTGATCGAGAGCCACAGGCTTTATTGGCCGCAGTAATCGCGTTGTTTTTCGAAGTCAGTTGATTTTTACCTAATCCGGTCACTTCATACTGGTTATTTTCCTTTTGCACTGCCAATGCAGTCGGGTTTGAGGCACAGGCAGTAAGCAGTAATGCGGAAATAGCTAATCCGCTGAAAGCGATTGTTTTTTTCATCATGAAATCTCAAGTAAATACGATGCTGAATATTTCAACACAGCAAGCAGCGCAGATTTTGTAGCTGTTGTATAGGTTTGGCAATTTTTGGTATAGCTCTATGTGAGTTAGGTGAAAAATAGAGCAGCACAGGATTGAAAAACCAAGCAACTTTATCTTCAAATTGTGATGAGCGTGCTGAATCGCTATGAAGTTTCTAGCGTATTTTTCTTTGAATATGCTAATCTTGAGTATGGTTTTTTAAGTGTAGATATACAAGGCAATGACGGAATCTGCGATTGACATCGTTCATCAAAATATTCACCAACGGCAATCGATTGGTCATCTGCTGGCACCCGCACCCAATGCAGAACAACTGGAAAGAGCCTTTCAAGCGGCATTAACTGCACCCGATCATCATCGGCTCAAGCCGACCACATTTGTGGTGGTTCCAGATAATCAGCGTGAAGCTTTTGGAGGGTTGCTGTCGCAGGCGCTCGTCGATTTGGGTGAAACTGAAACAGCGCAGATTGAGCGGGTCAAGAATCATCCATTTCGTGCGCCTTTATTGGTGCTTGCCTTAACGCGTTTGCAGGATCATCCTAAAGTTCCGCATTTTGAACAAATCCTTAGTTCAGGCGCAGCCATTCAGAATTTTCTGTTGTCACTTCAGGTTCAGGGTTTCTCGACCATGTGGCGTAGCGGTGCTGTAGTCGAGTCTGGCCTGTTTAAGCAGGCATTGGGAATTTCAAAAGATGATCTGGTCTCAGGTATTATTTATATTGGCACTGCAGCAAAAGCAATTCCAGCACGCGCAGAGATTCAAACCGGTGATTTTGTCAGTTATTGGAACCAGAACAGCTAGTTTGCAGGGTATAACAGGATATTAAAAAATAAGATGTCAGAATTAAATTTCTCAAAACTGGTAGAACCGGTTGCAGTTGATCATAAGACAGCTTTAAGAGTCACGGTATTGGGTGGGGGCAGCTTCGGTACTGCAATGGCCAATACTGCAGTGCGTAATGGTTGCAATACCATGATCTGGATTCGTGATGAAGCAGTTGCGGCAGATATTAATGTCACGCATATCAATAAACGCTATTTGCCAGATTTTAAGTTAGAAGAAAATCTGCTAGCGGTGTCAGATCTGGAACAGGCTGTGCGTGATCGCGATATTATTTTAGTCGCTATTCCGAGTCATTCCTTTCGGGATGTCTTGCAGCAAATCAAACCTTTTATTACGTCGCAAGCCGTGATCTCGCTGACCAAGGGTATTGAAGCCAAAACCTTTAGTTTCATGAGCGATATTATTCGTGAAGTGTTGCCTGAAGTGCCTTATGGTGTGTTATCAGGACCGAATCTGGCCAAAGAAATTGTGGCAGGACAGCCAGCAGGAACCGTGATTGCCAGCCAGTCCGAGCTGGTGCGTTATGCCGTACAACAAGCCTTACATAGTGCCTTGTTCCGCGTATTCGCCAGTGATGATGTGCATGGGGTAGAACTTGGGGGCGCATTAAAAAATATTTATGCTGTCGCGATGGGTATGGCCGCTGCGTATAACGTGGGTGAAAATACCAAGAGTATGATCCTGACTCGTGCCTTGGCTGAAATGAGCCGTTTTGCAGTAAAACTCGGTGCCAATCCGCTGACCTTTCTTGGGCTTTCAGGTGTGGGTGATTTGTTCGCAACCTGTAGCAGTCCGCTCAGCCGTAATTATCAGGTGGGTTATGCACTTGGCAAAGGTAAAACCTTGGAGCAGGCAACGACTGAATTGGGGCAAACGGCAGAAGGGATTAATACCATTGTGCAGGTCAAGGCACGTTCGGAAGAGCTCGATGTATATATGCCGATTACCTCGGCCTTGTATGATGTGATTTTTGAAGGTGCGCCACCACTCAATATTGCCTTGTCATTGATGAAAAACGGTCATCGAAGTGATGTTGAATTTGTCTTGCCACATCATCAAGTCTGATCTATAACACAGGGACTGTCTGCGAATTGTCATATTCGCTGCTTATCATGCAGGCAAAAGAATATAAGGAAATCAAATGCAACTGACTTTAGTTCGACATGGCGAGGCCGCGCCACCGATCAATGGTAATGACACCAAGCGACCTTTAACGGAGCGTGGTCATCAACAGGCTGAACAAACTGCGCAGTTCTTAAAGGATCTGATTAAGCCTGAAGTGTTTGTGGTCAGTCCGTTGTTGCGAGCGCAGGAAACTCTGGCACATTTGCAGCAGTATTTTAAAGATGTGCCGGTGGTGATCTGTAATACGATCAAACCGGATGATGATGCCAAAGTCGCAGTGGAATGGTTATCGCAACTGCCTTATGAGTCGATTGTAGTGGTGTGTCATATGAATGTGGTGGCCCATATGTCTTCCATTCTGCTGGCTGAATCTTTTCATCCCTATGCATTGGCAGAAGCACGTATTTATGATCAGGCGGTGATTGCCCCGGGCTTATCCACACAGATTAAAAGTTTTATTCCTACACTATAAAAAATTAATTAAAATGGCAGAACACAATTGATGTTGTATTTATGGATGCCAGAAGCCAATGGGGTTTGGCAATGGTCAACTGGGGAATTCTGGAACACTGCGGACACACTTGAGCAGCTGATTCAGGATATACAGGCTCATCATGGCGAAGAGGCGGTAGTATTTTTCCCGAGCCGTCATGTGCAAATTTTGCAGCAGACCTTGCCCAAGAGCCAATATAAGAAAATGGGCAATGATGGCATTAAATATTTGCTCGAAGAATACGTGGTGCTGCCGGTAGATGCTATGAAAGTGCTACATCATTTTCAGCAGCCGGATCAGATCAGCATTATGGGGATTGCGAATTCTACGCTTGAGACCTTGCAACATGCTTTAAGCCTGATCCCAGTCAAGCTGGCAGCTTTGTTACCGGACTTTTTGGTGCTGCCGGTTCCTGATGCCAATCAGCGTGTGATTGCGCAAATCGGTGGACGTTTGCTGGTGCGCGAGTCGGAATATATCGGCCAGTCGCTGGATGATCTAAGCCTTTATCTGGATTATCAGCCCAAGGATCTCAGCTATAAGGTGAGCAATCTGAATCAGGAGCAGTTGCGTAGTCTTGAAGCACTGGTCACTCAGGAGCAACTGGAGTCTTTCCAGTATGGAATTCCTGTACTGAAAAAACCGAAACAGCATCCGTTTAATGTCTTGCCTAAAGCAAAATCCAATGGCGCTATTTCCGGCTACTGGAAAGCCTGCGCGGCGGTTTTTCTGGGTATTTTAGTATTGCAGTTTAGTTATGATGCTGTGCGCTGGTATCAATATAAGAAAGTGGCGAATCAGACCGCCGCGCAAGCCATCGACCAGTTTAAATACTGGTTTGGACAAAATTATCCGGTCACTGAGCAGAATATCAAAAGTCAGTTTGAAGGGCAGTTGCGTCAAAGCCAGATTGCAGATACGCATGCATTGCAGCTGATTAGTCGGGTGGGGCCAGTCTTGATGCAAAATCAGATTGTGGCACAACGGGTGAATTATGATGCTTCTGTGTTAAGTATGGAGCTTAAAGCCAATTCATCAGAAACGTTAAATGCACTGACCACACAATTAAGCCAGCAAGGCTTTAAGGTGGAGCTGGGGAATATTCAGGCCAGCGGAACAGCTGCGATCGGACTGGTGAGGATTCAATAATGAAAGGCATTGAAGCGCTACAAAATCGTATGGATCAGTCTTTTGAAAAACTGAGTGATTATCTGGACAGCTTGTCGGTACGTGAACGGGTAATGGTGATTTTTACCACTGTTTTTGTGATTGTGGCGGCAGTCGGTTCTGCACTCTGGTATATGCATCAGGCGGCAGATACCCAGCAAAAACGCTTAAATCAGCTGAAAGATACCATTGTTTGGATGCAAAGTAATGCAGTAACCATGAAACCGGCTGGGGACACCCAACTGGATGCAGCGGAGAAAGTACAGCGAGTCGCACAGCAGCAAGGATTGTCGGTGGCTTCCCAGCAAATGGAAGGAAAAATTCAATTGGCGGTCATGCATGAAAATTATGCAGTACTGGCAAATTTCCTGACTCAGCTGGCACAAATGGGGCTAAGTATCGAGAAAATGGAACTAAATAATGAGGCGGGACAGATTAAATTAACGGCGACCATACAATAAACGGTAAAAATAAAGATTTGCAAAGCATGGTTTTTAAGTCAGCCTATGCCTATAATATGCCGACTTAAAAAGCAGTAGACTTTTCTGGATATGTTGTATTCTCTAGCCCGCCCTTTGTTGTTTTCTTTAGCACCAGAGCGTGCACATGAGCTGACATTATCACTATTGAAATCATCCCATAAAATGGGCTTGATGCGTCAAAACGTTGCTGCGAAACCTGTGACCTGTATGGGAATCGAATTTCCCAATCCGGTAGGTCTTGCGGCAGGTTTGGACAAAAATGGTGCCTATATTGACGCCCTTGCCGGTCAAGGTTTTGGTTTTATTGAAATTGGTACCATTACCCCGCGACCGCAAGCCGGCAATCCTCATCCGCGTTTATTCCGTTTACCACAGGCCAAAGCCATTATTAACCGTATGGGCTTTAATAATGATGGCGTGGATCAGCTGGTTGAAAATGTCAAAGCTGCCAAATTTAAAGGCATTCTCGGTATTAATATCGGTAAAAACGCTGATACTCCGGTAGAAAAAGCAGTAGATGATTACCTCATCTGTTTAGAAAAAGTCTATAATTATGCTTCTTATATTACCGTCAATATTTCTTCTCCCAATACCAAAAACCTGCGCAGCCTGCAAAGTGGTGATGCACTCACCGAACTGCTGGAAACATTGAAGAAGCGTCAGCTTGAATTGGCTCAGGAATACCAGCATTATGTACCTTTGGTACTGAAAGTGGCGCCTGATCTGGATAACAGCGATATTGCCTTTATTGCCAAACAGTTATTGCAATTCAAGATCGATGGTCTGATCGTGACCAATACCACACTGTCACGTGAAGGGGTAGAGGGTCTGGAGCATGCAGAGGAAGCGGGCGGTTTGTCTGGCGCGCCAGTATTTGAGAAAAGTACCGCATGTCTGGCTGCATTTGCTGCGGTATTAAAAGGACAAATTCCATTGATTGGTGTGGGTGGTATTCTTTCAGGTGCAGATGCTGTTGCCAAGAAACAGGCAGGCGCCAGCCTTGTACAGGTTTATAGTGGCCTCATCTATACTGGACCTAAACTTGTAAAAGATTGTGTAGACGCACTTTAAATCCTATGAATGTCATTGATATCTTTCTACTGATTATCTTGCTCATTGGAGGGCTCAACGGTTTGCGTCAAGGATTTATTAAAGCCTTTGCGAACTTAGTGGGATGGATCTTTGCCCTGATTGTTGCGGCAAAATATTCAACGCTACTTGCGCCGTCTATGGTTGCTCTGAGTACAGATCCAGTTGTACAAAAGATTGCGGCCTTCGCCTTTATCGTCCTGCTGATTGTAGTTCTGACCTGGATCGTTACTGCACTGTTGAACCGTATTTTAAAGAGTCTTAAACTGGGTCCTCTCAACCGTCTGGCTGGTGGTGTCTTTGGTAGCCTGAAAGGTTTGCTGATTGTTCTGATTACCATGCAGGGGATTGGTCCGTGGGTAGAAAGCTCGCCGCACTGGAAACAGTCCAAGTTTATTCAAGCCTTATTGCCTTATGCGCCTTGGGCGACTCAAATGTCGAAAGAAGCCGCGAATGGCGCACTACAACATATCAAGCCTGAAGGGGCATCGAAACCTTCAGCTTCATCATCTGAAACATCGTCCAAGTCTGGAGTTGCAGATGAGTCTACAAATAATCCTTTTTATTAATCCTAGCTTGTCTGCGAGGTTGCTATGTGTGGAGTAGTTGGTATAGCTGGTAAATCACCCGTTAACCAAATGTTGTTTGATGCATTAACGATGTTACAACATCGTGGACAAGATGCAGCTGGGATCGTGACATGTGATGAAGGACGTTTATTCCTGCGCAAAGACAATGGTATGGTGCGTGATGTATTCCATACCCGTCATATGCGTGCTTTGAAAGGAAATTACGGTATTGGTCATGTGCGTTATCCAACAGCCGGTTCATCGAGCAGTGCTGAAGCACAGCCGTTTTATGTGAACTCGCCGTACGGGATTACCTTGGCACATAATGGTAACCTGACCAATGCTGAAGAAATTCATGATGACCTGTTCAAAACTGACTTGCGTCATATGAACACTGATTCTGATTCAGAAGTCCTGTTAAACGTGTTTGCGCATGAACTGCAAAAACATGGCAAACTGGTGCCAACGTCGGAAGATATTTTCCATGCGGTAACACGTGTGCATGAGCGTTGCAAAGGTGCTTATGGCGTGGTGGCGATGATTACCGGTCAGGGTCTGGTGGGCTTCCGTGATCCAAATGGTATTCGTCCATTGATCTACGGTTCACGTGAAACTGAACAGGGTATGGAATATATTATTGCTTCTGAATCTGTTGCGATTACTGCGCTGGGCTTTAAAGTTGAGCGTGATATTCTGCCAGGTGAAGCGGTATTTATTGATTTAGAAGGTAATTTCTTTACCAAGCAATGTGCCGTAAATGCCGAATATCGTCCTTGTATTTTTGAATACGTTTATTTTGCCCGTCCAGATGCCATTATTGATGGAATCTCGGTGTATAAAGCACGTTTAAAAATGGGTGAGAAACTGGCGCAAAAAATTCTGCGTGAGTGGGGTGAAGAGCATGATATTGATGTGGTGATTCCGATTCCGGATACTTCACGTACTTCAGCGCTAGAACTTGCCAATATGCTGGGTGTGAAATTCCGTGAAGGTTTCATGAAAAACCGCTATATCGGCCGTACCTTTATTATGCCGGGACAGCAGCTGCGTAAAAAATCGGTACGTCAGAAACTCAACCCGGTTGAGCTTGAGTTTAAAGGTAAAAACGTACTGTTGGTGGATGACTCGATTGTCCGTGGTACGACCTGTAATGAAATTATCCAGATGGCTCGTGATTCTGGCGCGAAAAAAGTATTCTTTGCGTCTGCAGCACCGATGGTGAAATATCCAAACGTTTACGGTATTGATATGCCGGCGAAATCTGAGCTGATTGCATCGGGACGTAGCGTAGAAGAAATCCGTGAAATTATTGGTGCTGACCGTCTGATTTTCCAGGATCTGGAAGATTTGAAAGATGCGGTAAGAACCACCAAAGTACCGGATGTCAAAGACTTTGATTGTTCAGTCTTTGATGGCATCTATGTTTCGGGCGGTATTGATGCGCAATATCTGGATGATCTTCAGCAAAAACGTAGTGACAGTGCCATGAAAGAAAGCAATTATATTGATGTCAATATTGATGCAGCTTCAGTGGATTTGACTGGCGTACGCGAAGTCTAAGTAGTTAAAATCATCATGAAAAAGCGGGAATTTCCCGCTTTTTTGTTTTATGATGAGCCCATTGAAAATCATCATTTTAGGATTCTGCATTGCGAAACGTAGGATACGATTTTATAAAAAACAAAAATATAGTACTGCCTGTAAGTTTTTGCCTGATTGCAATTCTGTTGACTATTTTTATTATTAATACCGTTGTTGGTCTCTTTGTTTTTTATACTGATCCTAGCCAGTCAATCTTCTGGCATGCGCTGAGTCCTTACCTGATTGCTTTGTTGTTATGTGCCATGATGATCTCGGTCATCTACGAGTTTTATATTTTTCGGAATGGTGGTTATTCACTGGCGAAGCAGTTGGGTGCGCGTCGGTTGAGTCCGATGGACAGTATTCCAGAAGAAAGTGCTGCACTGCACATTAACCAGCAACTGGCAGAGACTTTTCTGATTGAAGTTCCGGCGGTGTATGTGCTGCCCGATGAAGTTGGTGTTAATGCACTGACGGCGGGATTTAGTCCGCGGGATACCGCGATTATTCTGACTTGGGGTGCGATACAAACACTCGATAAAGTCGAGCTGTATGGCTTACTCAGCCATGAATTCAATAAAATCCTCTCTGGTGAGGCTGCGGAAAATACCCGTTTGAAAATTCTGTATAGCAGTTTAACTACGTTTAGTCAGTGTGGCAGTAAGATTGCCAAGTCTGGTTTTTATCGAGCGGGTAGTCCGCGTGAAAACAAGTTCGAAACCTTCTATGTGGCAGTTGGTGCGGTGATCTGGCTGATTGGTAGTTTGGGCGTTTTGATTTCCCGTTTTATTAAATATATTTCGTTGGGTGGTCGAACCTATAAAAATGATCAGAAAACTCGTCGCCTGATTCAAAATGATGCCAATATCCAGACTTTACTCAGAATCCATGTGCATCATTCCGGATCCCAGATTTATAGTGAATATGCTGAATCCATTTCACATATGTGCTTTGCCAATTCTTTGAGCCCGCAAAACTGGCTGAATATTCATCCCAATATCAATCAGCGGATTTATGAATTAAATCCTGCCTTGATTCAGGACTTACAGCTTGAGAATCTGAAAAAACTCAAAAATCAGCCTTTGTTTAGTTTGTTCCGTTCTTTGGAAGAAGTGGTGCCTGAAACTGCAATGAGCTGGAGTTCGCCACAGCCTTTGCCATTATTACGGCTGTCTCCGATCAGTTTTGCGATTAAAGATGCGATCAAGCCGCTGAATCCGGAACTTCGGCTCAAGATGCCACGTCCGGAACTGATTGAGCGTGCATTACAAACGGCAACCGGCTCTCGTGAAGTGATGGTCGCCATTTTAATGATTCGTCAATATCGTGAATTTATTCCGACTGAGGCTGAAGTTAGTCGTGCAATTGTAGATTCATTGCTCAATCTCGATGGGCGTGTGCATATTTCGATTTTCCAGCAAGCCTGCAAGAATATCGGCGGCATGCCGACAACTGTCGCACGGCAGTTTTTGATGAAGCTGGCACGGATTATTCAGGAAGATGGCGAAATTGGCCTGCTGGATGCGTTATTACTGGAATGTGTGAAATATGAGTTAAATCTGCTTCCTGCACATACTCCTACAGCACTCGAAGAAGTCAAGCCACAGATTGTGCGTTTGATTGACGCCTTGCTGCATGTACAGCAGATTAATAGCGGCAACCAGCTTGAGGTGCGGGAGCGGATTTTAAACCGGATTCTGACCGCTCAGGAACTGGACTTATACAATGAAATTTCTGATGAGCCGATTGATCTTGCAGAAATTCTGAATGATATTGCGGGGCTGTTATTACGTGATCGTCTCAGTATTTTAGGTATTGCAGAAGCCTGTTTGTGGAGTGATCGTATCGTGACACAGGATGAGTTGGACGTGATGGAGCTGTTGTATTGGCGCTTGGGTTTTGAGGCAGAACAGGTCGTTCAGCAAATGTTAAAGAAGAACAGTTTAACCATTCTGTAGAAAATAAATGACAACGCGCAGCTTTAGCCGGAATCTGTTATAACAGCAGAAATGGTTTGATGGTGTATTAAAAGCACGGTTTTTAGCAGACAGCTAAACTTTGTACTAGAATCCATCAGGATAAAAAAGAAAAGCTGAAAAAGTTCGGCAAAGCACAGGCAATCCGGCTAAAATGTTCAGCCTGAAATTGGTGATGATGAAAAGATGATTGGGCATCAGCGTGACATACTGGCAACATTAGGAATCGATCTCTGGATTCCTAGGGACAGCGCATGTCAGCCGCACCAGGTTTCGATCTGGCGTGATCAGGCTGCACCTGAATTTCACACCGATATCGTCTTACCACAGCCTGCTTCCGTAGAGGCGTTGGCTGATCTACCGATTCCTGAGCCAGAGCCAATTGTTACGCTTAAGGTTGATACACCACCTGCGGCACCGACTCACATTGCAACTGTTCAGGAAGAGCGTGAAATCGTACAAATCCCGCCATTCAGTTTGCAGGCTTTAAGTCTGGCACATTGCAGTATCGTGATTGATGCAACTGCAATGACCGAAGACACCCAGAATTTATGGGGCAATATCCAGCGTGCAGTCCCAGGTGAGTTTCATGAGCTGAACTGGCCATTTCCCTGGGCCAATGTTCAGGATGGACGTGGTGTAGAATCCTATATTCAGGGTTTTCTGGATGGAATGAGTGCAGAGAAAAATATTATTTTCCTCGGGCCTGTAGCGCATATATCAAATACGAAAATGATCCAGTTGGCATCTTTACAAGAAATGCTGGATCAGCCGATTCTAAAAAAACGTTTATGGCAGTTTATGCAAAATAGGACTGCCAGTCTGGAATAATCTTGCTGTGGAATAAAAATAGATGAAACAAAAAGTGGTTGTATTTAGTCAAATTGATACTGATATTCAAAACAAGCTGGAACAAAATTATCAGGTTAGTTATATACAATCGAAGCTAGGCGATGTGAATCAACAGCTTTTGCAGCAGGTTCAGGATGCTGATGGCATGATTGGCGCAGGGCGCTTGTTGAATCGCGATAATCTGGCCAGTGCCACCCGGTTAAAAATTATCTCCAGTGTCAGTGTCGGTTATGACAACTATGAACTGGATTATTTAAATGAAAAGAAAATTTATCTCAGTCATACGCCGCATGTACTGACTGAAACCACTGCTGACCTGGCTTTCACTTTACTGATGTCAGCAGCACGCAAAGTGGCTTACCTGGATCAATGGACCAAGCAGGGACAATGGCAGCGTACCGTGGGCGAAGCACAATTTGGTATGGATATTTTTGGAAAAACCCTCGGAATTATTGGTCTCGGTCATATTGGGGCGGCAATCGCACGTCGTGGTTTTTACGGTTTTAATATGAATATTCTGTATCATAATCGCCGGGAAAAACCAGAACTCGCTCAAGGGGTGAATGCGCAATATTGCCAGCTTGATGAACTGTTACAGCGTTCTGACTTTGTGGTTGTTGCAGTAGATTTGAATGCGGATTCCAAGGCGCTGATTGCAGCAGCAGAATTGGCGAAAATGCAACCTCATGCGGTATTGGTCAATATTTCACGTGGTTCGGTCATTGATGAGCAGGCATTAATTGAAGCTTTAAAAACCAAGCAGATTTTTGCTGCCGGTCTGGATGTATATCAGAAAGAGCCGTTAAAAGAATCGGAATTATTCCAGTTGGATAATGTGGTTACATTGCCACATGTGGGTTCGGCCACTGCAGCCACCCGTAAAAAAATGGCAGAACTGGCTTATCAGAATCTTGTTGATGCCTTGGAAGGACGAGTGCCCCGTTATGTGGTCAATCCGGAATTTTAAAATGCATCTGATTCGTCGTTTAAATGGTATTAAAAAATAACATTTTCTTGCGTCTCTGCTCATTGTTCAATGCTATATTCAAGATAAATTAGATCGGCAGGATTAGAGATTTTTCATTGAAACGATTGGCGCTGGCGTGTGGCTTAAGTCTGTATATGGTAGCAGGGCACGGCTCTAACCATGATTTTAATCAAGTAAATGTACAATTTTCTGTGCCTGATATTGGTACAGGCGTCGGCTTACTCGATCAACAAAAAGAAAAAATGATCGGTGAAAAAGTCTATCGTGAAGTGCATAAACAAATGCCGGTCCTGCAAAATCCATGGCTTGAAGATCAGCTGCTTTCAGTATTTTCTCATATCCTGAGTCAGACTCAATTGCAACAGCCGATCGGTTTGCTGGTTATTAATGACCCGCAAATTAATGCCTTTGCTGTACCAGGTGGTCTTTTTGCACTTAATGCTGGTCTGATTAATTCAGCCCGAAATATGGATGAAGTGGCAGGAGTGATGGCACATGAAATTGCACATGTCACACAACGTCATTACAGTCGCTCTCAGGATGCCTTTAAAGGGCAAGGTTTACTGGCGCTAGCTGGAATTCTCGTCGGTGCTTTGGTCGCTTCTCAGGCAGATGGTGATGTCGGCACAGCGGTCATGATGGGTTCACAGGCAGCACTTCTGGATAAACAGCTCACTTATAGTCGTAATCAGGAACGTGAGGCAGACCGGATTGGTATGCAATATATGTATCGTTCCGGCTATAACCCGCATAGTATGGCAGATTTCTTTGAGGTCATGCATCGCTCGACCAGCCGCTTAAGCTTTCTGCCGGATTTCTGGTTCACTCATCCACTCACCACCGAGCGTATGAGTGAAGCACGTTTACGTGCCAACCAGCTTCCTGCGGTGAAACGCAGTCTCAATGACCAAGACTTTGACATTATCAAGTGGTATAGCAGGGTATTGTCTGGTCAGACCAATGCAGAGCAGCTTATCCTGATGGACCAGCAAAATAATTTTGCAGGCCAGCTTGCCTTAACTGCCTATCGAATACAGCAAAGTGATTTCCAGGCCGCGCAGGCCACTTTAGATCGAGCAAAAAAGCATAACCAGATGCATCCTTTACAGGTTTTATTCCAGACTGATATTTATTTAGCTCAGAACCAGCTTGATGCAGCTTTGGAAAGTGTAGCGTCAGCAGCGCGGATCATGCCGGAAAATCGAGCGCTCAATTATAAATATGCAGAAGTGCTGATTCGCGCCAAGCAACCCGATAAAGCAAAAGTTTTAGTGCAGCGATTTCTAAATGCCAATTCACGGGATGTCAGTGGCTGGCGACTAATGCAACTGGCTGCCAATGCAGAGCCAGATTCGCCGATTAAGGCTGCTAATGTGCTGCGCTATCGTGCAGAAGTAGAATATTGGTCAGGATATGAAGAAACTGCCATCAAATCATTATTACATGCCCAGCGTAGCGTAAAGAATAATCAATCTTTATCGTCCACCATTCGCCAGCGTCTGAAACAGATGCAGCAGGCACATCAATACAAGATTTAAGGTTGCACTGGGTTTTAAGTTTTTGTATCAGGATGATATAGCAAGAATATATTCAATCAGGCTACAATATTTTTGAAAGATCAGCGTGAATCAAACTGAAGCATAATATGAAAAAAATACTATTGGGCGTGTGTCTACTGGGATGGAGTTATGGGGTTTTTGCTGCGAGTGCAGTTGAATATGTAGAAGCAATAGAACGAATTAATGCGGATTATAAAAAGGAATCGCGTCAGTTTTTAAGTGGTTTAAATCCGCAGCAACAGGGATTTAGTCCTGAGCAGAATGCAAAATTTTGTGGAATTGTAGGACGTTATGTTGATCGTTTATATCAGGCCGCTGACCAGAATCGTCCTTATCTGGATCGTCAGTTTCAAAATATGAGTAAACAGGATGTAATTGTAGAAGTGAAATCGTCGAAAGAGATGCAATTACTTAAGCGTTATCAGGTCGATTGTAATTTGCAATAAGAATACGTCAGGAACTGTCTTTGATTAAAGGCAGTTCAACGTTAAAGAGGAAATGCTAGAAAGTAGGGATTAAGCAAGTTGCGCTTTGATTTTGGCGGAAACTTGTGCAGGATCGGCGCGCCCGGCTATGAGCGGACGCAGAGAATTCATCACCTTACCCATATCTTTCATGCTAGTAGCTTGTTGCGCTGCAATAGCTTGCGCAATCATGGAATCAAGTTCTTCCTCAGTCATAGCTTCTGGTAGAAACTGAGACAAAATCTCAATTTCGGCTTGTTCCTTACTAGCTAAATCATCTCGGCCAGCGCCTGCAAAGGCTTTAACCGATTCTTTACGTTGTTTAATTTGTTTTTCAATGACCGCAAGAACCTGAGCGTCGTCAAGTTCTTTGCGCTCATCGACTTCGATTTGCTTAATTGCTGCCTGTAGACTACGAATGACCGTCAGCTTGGACATTTCTTTGGCACGCATTGTTGCTTTCAAAACATCCGTGATTTGGTCTTTTAAAGTCGTCATTATTTATTCCAGGCAATCAATCACAAATTAATCTTAGTAAAGGCGAGTTGTACGTACTGATTCACGCGCCAATTTCTTTTGGTAGCGTTTAACAGCAGCAGCTTTTTTGCGCTTACGTTCTTGAGTTGGTTTCTCGTAGAATTCACGCTTACGTACGTCAGCAAGAACACCCGCTTTTTCGCATGAACGTTTGAAACGACGGATAGCTACGTCTACTGGTTCGCCTTCTTTCAATTTAACTTGTGGCATGAAGAATCCTCATATCAGTTAGGGTAAGATCTCGGGCTGAATTGCCCTCAATCACAAGTGAAGGTCAGTATTTTACTCATTTACATCTCATACCACAAGTCTATAATAGTTGCTGCAATAGAATTGATACAGGTTATAGGCAGTTTAATGATCGTTTTAGGCTTGGAAACGTCGTGTGATGAAACAGGACTTGCGCTGTATGACAGCGAGTTGGGTTTGCGCGGACAGGTGCTTTATAGCCAGATTAAACTGCATGCAGAATATGGCGGTGTAGTTCCAGAGCTGGCGTCACGTGATCATGTGCGTAAACTGATTCCACTCATCAATGAGCTGCTTGAACAGAGCGGCGTGAAAAAATCAGAAATTGATGCAGTCGCATATACCCGTGGCCCGGGTCTGATGGGCGCACTCATGACCGGTGCATTGTTTGGTCGTACTTTGGCCTTTGCGCTGAATAAACCCGCAATTGGTGTGCATCATATGGAAGGTCATATGCTGGCACCTTTATTGTCAGAAACTCCGCCTGAGTTTCCATTTGTTGCATTATTGGTATCGGGTGGACATTCTCAGCTCATGGCTGCTTATGGCATTGGCCAGTATGAACTCTTGGGTGAATCCATTGATGATGCGGCAGGCGAAGCATTTGATAAAGTCGCGAAGATGATGGGTCTGCCGTATCCAGGTGGTCCAAATATCTCCAAACTGGCGGAGCAGGGTGACCCGAATGCCTTTGCATTCCCGCGTCCAATGCTGCATCAAGGCCTAGAATTTTCATTCAGTGGTTTAAAAACAGCTGTTTCTGTACAGATGAAAAAACTTGGTGATGAAAATCGTGATGCCGATATCGCTGCCAGTTTTCAGGAAGCCATTGTTGATACTTTGGTGAAAAAGTCGGTAAAAGCACTGAAGCAAACTGGGCTTAAACGTCTGGTGATTGCGGGCGGTGTTAGTGCCAACAAGCGTTTACGTGAGCGTTTAGAAGCAGATTTAGCCAAGATTCGTGCATCTGTTTATTATGCTGAACCTGCACTCTGTACAGACAATGGTGCCATGATTGCTTTTGCGGGCTATCAGCGTCTCAAAGCAGGACAGCATGATGGCTTGGCTGTGACGACAACTCCACGTTGGCCAATGACGGAACTGACTAATCCGACTGAGGCATAGATTTCAGGCTTGAAGAAAAGAGGCTTAGGCCTCTTTTTTATTGTGAATTTTTAAATGAAAACTTATAGCAACGGTATGTTGTAAATATATAGTTTTATAGCTGTATTTAGAACTCTTATATTCTATTGAAACTGGAAAAATAGTTTAATAGCTTAAGTTGATATCATGCATATTTTTACAGGTTTGCAGCAGAGGCAATCTCGAATGGAAAATATAAATTTCAAAAGTTTTCAGGATGCTGGAGAGGCAGTATTAAAGTTTCTGCATCAGCATTTTGGCTTTAATTTATGGATGATCACCCGGGTAGAAGGCCAAGACTGGATTGTGCTGCAAAGTGAAGATCATGGTTATGATATACGACCCGGTCAAGTGTTTCAGTGGGCTGATTCTTTTTGTTCTCATATGGTCGCAGGTAAGGCCCCGAGAATTGCCCCCCGCTCTGAAGAAATTCCTTTATACGCCACAGCGCCGATTAATCAGCAGGTCTGTATAAAATCTTATATTGGTCAGCCACTCCTTAAAGAAGATGGCAGTTTGTTTGGAACGCTCTGTGCGATTGATCCAGAAACCAAATCAGAAGCTATTGTGCAAGATATACAACTGGTCGAGTTGTTGGGACAATTACTCAGTTCGATCTTGCAGGCAGAATTACGTCAGAGTGAGCAGATGAGACAGCATGAATTATTGCAGGAAGAAGCCAGTAAAGATGAATTGACCGGGCTATATAATCGTCGCGCTTGGGAAAAACTGCTGCGAGCAGAAGAAGAGCGTTGCAAGCAATATGGTCATCCCGCCGCTGTATTATTTATTGACCTGAATGACCTAAAAAAAGTGAATGATAATTTAGGTCATGATGAAGGTGACAAACTGATTCAAAATGCAGCGCAAATATTACGAGATAATGTACGGATCAATGATATTGTTGCTCGTTTGGGTGGTGATGAGTTTGTGATTCTTAGCGTGGAAAATGATGAAACGGGTACTGAAAGTTTAGTGGATCGTTTAATTAATGCCTTTGCAGCAGCAAACATTGGCGCAGCGATTGGTATGGCGATGCGTCATCCTGGTCATGGTTTATTTGCAGCGCTCGCACAAGCGGATCAGAACATGTTTGAATATAAGCGTCGGAAAAAATTCAGTGAATCCGTGACCAATCTAAAATAATCGACGCTTTAAATCTTCTGTAAATAATTAAGTATTTCATATCATGAAAATGATCATTTTATATGCTCTAAAGTCATCCTATCTTTCAATATTCTCTTTCATGGCTCTGTATAAAAGTTGAACATGATTCTCCATAAAAAGAAAATTCAATCCATCTTTAACTTAACAATTACAAATTTTATAAGCTTTGTTGCAAAGTAAATTGATTTAATTAAATGCGCTTTAATTGTATTGAAAAGTGACACTGGTAAGGAACAAGATTCACATAAGCACTTCATTTCTTATGATAATTGTTGTTTGAAATATACATTAAAATTACAGAACCAAAAATTTCTTTGTTTAAAGATAAAGCGATATCGAAGGATAAAGCTGGCTGCCAAGAAAAAATATCACCGGCAGAAATAGCATTTGAGCTGTTCAGTTTCGAGAAGGCCAATCTTTAGTGATCACCAAATAAAAATGCAAAGAAATTTTAGGGAATAAATTTTATGAAAAAGCAGATTTCTATCTTTGGACTTGCTCTTGTTTCGGGTTTAATGAGTGCCTGTGGCGGTGGTGGGGGAAGTAGCTCAGACAGTCCTACTGTCACTACACCTCCAAATGTTCCTACGGAAAGTATTTCCCCTGAGCTTTCAGAGGAGTTTGTCCCGTTTGAAGATCAGGATATTGTAAAGAAAATTCGCGATAAAATTTCCGGAAATACCAGTAATGATACCGACTATAATGTTGCTCTAGGTCACATGATTGGAGAAGTATTCGCAGATTATCCTTATGGGCGTACTGCACGTATTATCAAAATTTATAATTTGGGCATCAATAGTATTAAATATCCAAATCTGATCTGTTCGGAAGTCAATACCACTGGTTCGGTCAAAACCCTGAAATTAAAAACAGATAAAGATAACTGTATTATTCTGGATAAAATTTACCGTAAAGGCTCAAACATTACTCAGACGGTGAATGGTGACACGACGACTTTAAGCTTTAGCAATGTCCGTTATGGTTCAAATGTAGATTTTAATCTCAAGGACGACTACCTGATTTCTGGCACAATTGTGCATCGTAAAACCAAAAATAACATGGGGCAATCCGAATCTTATCAAATCGATCAGTTGGAATTCCAGCGTATCGCCGAGACCGGTCAGGCAGGTACTTCTGGAATCGCATTTGATACAAAGAGCAAAGAATATCTGCAGGTGCGTAATTATAATTACAGCTTGGTTGATGATTATGGCAGTGGCAGTAATGGGATTCGTACCTTAACCAGTCGTGGTACGATTATCGGTCAGCCTGATCTGGCAGATTATCGTTACAGTTTTGATTTTAATACCACGACACCATTTAAAATGGATGAAACCGTATTAAATAACTATAAGCATTTGCCAAAAGAGGGCGTGCTTAGAATTAAGGACAGCGATGATCAGGTGATTGAAGTCAAACAGAACCAGCCTGAATCATTGAAGGCTACTGTTTATTTCAATGGCAGTGAAATTGATGACCTGCTATGGTCTACCATTATCGGTGATAAACAATAATTCGAGATGTCAAAAAAGCCCTGTATTTCCAGGGCTTTTTTTATTATTGATTGGGGAGAAGTCTTTATTACAAAACTATTTTGAATAGCCGTGCTAATAAATCAGGTAACTGTAGCATCCAATAACAATTCGGCGGGATAAACCGCTTGCCATGAAGTTTTAAACTGTTTATGCACTTGGTCAATTGGGAAAGTACTGAGTTTTGCAATATTTTGCGCTTTTTGAATATTGTCGGCGCGCATATATGCAATCAAATAGTCCTGACCATGAAGTTGCAGATAAAACCAGGACTCGACATGAACCTGTTCAGCCTTAAGCGTTTCAATTACTTCGTCTTGACGTGCTTTCAAAGTACGCTGCCAGTCATGAACTTGCTGCATGTGTAAGGGCTTAAGTTGAATGAGAACTGCGCCGACATCCATAATTTTAATTTTCTTTTGAGTATCATCATTATATAAATGATTTATATGAAAAAAGCGACCTGAGCCGGTCGCTTTTAAGTTGTTAAGAGGCATTTAGTTGGGTTGAACCAATCCAGTGCTTGGAAAACTGATAGGCAGCACGTCCTGAACGTTGACCGCGTGCCTGACACCAGCGTAGGGCTTCAGCACGGGTTTCTGGCGTGAGTTCCATGCCTGCCTTTTTGAGGTAATGTTCGACAATTTCCAAATACAGGTTCTGATCCATTGGATAGAAAGACAGCCATAAACCAAAGCGGTCAGACAGTGAAATTTTTTCTTCAATCGCTTCCTGAGGATGTAATTCAGTATATTGCGGCACATCAACTCGGGTAACGGGCGTATTTTCATGCATGAATTCGGGTAATAAATGACGACGGTTACTGGTCGCATAAATCACAAAATTGCTGGAACCGGACTGTAAAGAACCATCCAGAACACTCTTTAAACTGCGATAATTTTCATCTTCGGCATTAAAGGCCAGATCATCACAGTAGACAATGAACTTCTCTGGACGCTCTGCAATGAGTTGCTGAATTTGAGGCAGATCGGATAAATCATCCCGTTCGATTTCAATTAATCGTAACCCTTGATCTGCATACTCGGTGAGTAGGGCACGAACAATGGAGGATTTACCCGTACCGCGTGAACCGGTCAGTAAGACATCATTGGCAGGTAAGCCGTTTAAAAACTGCAACGTGTTCTGGATGACTTTTTCTTTTTGTCGCTCAATCCCTTTTAAATCGGCCAGTTCCATCTGTCTAAGCTGATGAATAGGTTTGAGTTCACCATGTTGCCATTTATAGGCATGAGCAGAAAAATCAGGAATTTGTTTTAGTTCGGGCAGACTTTGCTGAAGTTGCTGCAGAACAGTCGAAAGGGCATTTAAAATATGGTCAGGTAACTCAATTTTCGCCATGATTTAACATTACAGATTTAAAATTATGGCTAAGATAGTACCATTGCAAAATTCACAGTCAAAGCCAGAAAAGTATGATAATTTGCTTAAAGTAGAGAATTTTCGTTATTGTAGAGGATAGAAAATTTGTACACATTTTCTGGCTCTGGGTACGAGCTGTATCAAGAATAAATATAGGGAAAAGGCAGATGCTGTTTAAAGATTTTACTCAGGATATTAATCCACATCAGGCCTATCGTATTAAAAAGCTCAAGCAGCAGCTGCAACAGGCTGAGTCCTATGAGGAATGGAAATATATTGCCCTGAAAATAGATGAAGAATCAGGTGCACAGGAATGGAAATTTGATAACAGTTCACCCTACTTTGATGCAGAAGTGATTGCACATCGTCTGGGTAAATTACGACGCTATCGACAACAAAAGCGCACCCGTGACCTGATGTATATTTTGCGCGAAGGCCTGAGCTACGATATTGCCAACATTGCCCATCCTCTACTGTTTACCGAAGCCTATGTGGGCACTAAAAGAATTATTGAAGATTATGTCGAAGAAGTCAGCCAAGGCTTAGCCTATATTGCTTCAATAGACTGTACCTGTCTCAGTATGGAAGAAAAAATCGAATATTTTCAGCATTGTCAGCGCGCCTATGGCCAGCCAGCCCTGATGTTTTCCGGTGGTTCGACGCTGGGTCTGTTTCATACTGGTGTATGCAAAGCCTTAATGGAGCAGGACTTGTTGCCGAAGGTAATGTCCGGTTCAAGTGCGGGTGCCATCATGACCGCCATGTTAGGTGTATCCAAACCTTCGCAATATATTGATATTTTGAAAGGCCATAATTTCTTTCATGAGGCTTTTCATTTCCGCACCATGAGTGAATTGATGAAAGGTAATGGTGGTCTGGCGGATGTAAAATATCTAAAAAAATTTCTGGTCGAAAATCTGGGTGATCTGACCTTCGAAGAAGCACTCAAAACCTCAGGTCTGCATATCAATATTGCGGTTGCACCTTATGATGCTGGACAGGATGCACGCATTTTAAATGCCTATACTTCTCCGGATTTGCTGGTCTGGAGTGCGGTACTGGCGTCTTGTGCGGTGCCGGTTCTGTTTCCACCGGTTCGTTTGACCAGTAAGCGCTATGATGGTCAATATACGCCTTATATGGGTTCAACCCGCTGGGTGGATGGCAGCGTGCGCAGTGATTTTCCGCAGGAGAAAATGGCACGCCTGTATAATATCAATTATACCATTGCCAGTCAGACCAACCCGCATATCGTGCCATTCATGCAGGATGATATTTCACGTTTCCGTAAAGGTACCTTGAGCTGGCCGCAACGGATTGTTCGCCGTCAGGGCGCGGTGATTACCAAAGGCATGATGGATTTTGCCAGAGAGCATGCCGGAAGCTTACCTCCTGTACGCCGTCTGCTGGATCATGGCTATGGTGTAGTTGACCAGCGTTATTATGGTGATGTGAATATTGTCGGTAAATATAGCCTGCGCCACTATAGCTATATGTTGCAGAATCCACGGCCGTATCTGTTTAAAATTTTACAGCGTGAAGGCGAGCGTGCCACATGGCCAAAAATCTCCCTCATTGAGACTCAGGAACGGGTCGGGAAAACTATTCAGCATTGTCTGGAGCTGCTAAATTATCAGCATACACTTAATCCAATACCTGAATACATTGCCACGACTTAATTTAGATCATCTCGATATTTCTGATTTTGAACTACGAACCAAAGCCCGTAGTCTGGGTTTTGGTCGGCGTCTTTATTATGCCAAGGGAAATGCGCTCTGGCTAAAAACCCAGATATCGCATAGATCTGATAGTTTAATATCATCTCCACATGCTGAACTAGGCTGGCAACATGAGCTGGATTTTTATCAGGCTCATGCCAGCTCAGGTGATCTAAATTTTTTCCTTCCACATCAAATTATTCAACAGCCTTTCAAGATCAATCATGAACAATTTGAGCAGGCCTTAATTCTGGTCGATGTGCCGGCGCATTTTCAGATCATGCCGCATCAGCAATCCATCACGCAAATTCGGCAACATTTGCTGCAAGCTGTGGAGCCTTTAATCTGCCTGCAAGAATTGGGTTATTTGCATGCCGATTTAAAGCAGGAACATTTTGTAAATAATCAGGGCAGGGTCTGCCTGCTTGATTTTGAGCATGTCCAAATACTCCATCAGAATGACCTGCATGAACTGAATGCGACACCGCGTTATATGGCGCCGGAACTGTTCCAAGGCCAAGCCAAGAGCCTACAAAGTGAAGTTTATGCTTTGGGTGTTATTTTTTATGAGTGGTTGAGTGGTCAGCGTTTACAGGCGACAGATTATCTGGATTGGGCCTTTTTGCATTGTCAGCGTCTGAAAGTTGAGTTACCGCAGCACTTACAGGCTTTTCAAGGCTTATTAGAAGAAATGTTAAGTAAGCAGAAGCAGCATAGATTGGCCGATTTTCAAGCTGTGAAAGACTACTTAATGACTGAAATTGAATGAGAAAAATACAATAAAACTTGAATTGTTTCTTATTTAATCAAACGAGTGTTTTTTTATGATAAACGGCTTGTCAGCTGGAAATGATCTCTATAATATACACAGCCATTGGGGACGTGGCGAAATTGGTAGACGCACTGGATTTAGGTTCCAGCGCCGCGAGGTGTGAGAGTTCGAGTCTCTCCGTCCCCACCAATTGATATTTGGGTAACTGGATATTGGGTGGAAGTAGAGGATTGGTGTAATGGTAGCATGACGGTCTCCAAAACCGTTCGTCAAGGTTCGAATCCTTGATCCTCTGCCAAAGTTTGAAAGAAATCCAACGCTAAGTTGGTACCCTGATGGGGACGTGGCGAAATTGGTAGACGCACTGGATTTAGGTTCCAGCGCCGCGAGGTGTGAGAGTTCGAGTCTCTCCGTCCCCACCATCATATTAAAGCAAGGCTAATGCCTTGCTTTTTTATTGCCTGAAATTTGAGGGCGGTTTTTTTAGTACCAGATTTTTGCTGTCATGGTTGATGAACATCAATGCGTTCTGGGCTTAAATTATCTAGCGAATGATTGCAAGGGCAGGGCTTTAGTAAATTTCATTGTATTGCATGCAATCTGCATATTGAATAATTTAAATGTTATATGGATCAGTCCCATGGTGTCTAACAATTTTATATATTGGTCTAAATAGAGCAGTATTTGCTCAATAGGGAATTAACTGATTAATTTTTGATATAAAAGTATTTAGCTTTTTATAGAACTACTTGTGAATCAGGTCTGATCGCTATAATATACACAGCCATGGGGATATGGCGGAATTGGTAGACGCACTGTGTTCAGGTCGCAGCGCCTTCTGGGCGTGAGAGTTCGAGTCTCTCTATCCCCACCATCATATTAAAGCAAGGCAAGTGCCTTGCTTTTTTATTGTCTGAAATTTGGTAAAGCTGTTGTTATTTATGCTGTGTTGTATTCTGCATTCCATGCACAACTTCAAAAATAATTTATGAATAAGAGTTTCAGTATTCTGAATGCCCATGCTGATCAAGATTAGAAGGTCATTTGAGTTTTAATTTGAAATATTGGAATTGAATCGAAATGATTAAAAACAACGAATCGACAGTCATATCCTAAAATGAATCAAATTTTCGGCATATATTTTATAAAAAATTAAAAATAGAACTAACTGTTTATTTTATAGCGGAATAGATTGTGATTGCTTGTAAAATCGCTTGTCAATGCCGGTCTATCTCTATAATATACACAGCCATTGGGGACGTGGCGAAATTGGTAGACGCACTGGATTTAGGTTCCAGCGCCGCGAGGTGTGAGAGTTCGAGTCTCTCCGTCCCCACCAATCGATATTTGGGTAACTGGATATTGGGTGGAAGTAGAGGATTGGTGTAATGGTAGCATGACGGTCTCCAAAACCGTTCGTCAAGGTTCGAATCCTTGATCCTCTGCCAAAGTTTGAAAGAAATCCAACGCTAAGTTGGTACCCTGATGGGGACGTGGCGAAATTGGTAGACGCACTGGATTTAGGTTCCAGCGCCGCGAGGTGTGAGAGTTCGAGTCTCTCCGTCCCCACCATCATATTAAAGCAAGGCCGATGCCTTGCTTTTTTATTGCCTGAAATTTACTGAACAAAGAAAAGCCCATCGAAATGGGCTGAATAACTGGAGAATAGCGCTGTTGAATCAGTGGAAAGATTAATTTATTTTTCTGCTCTTAAATAGAAGCAATCAGGCTTTTAAATGATCTTCAAATTCCTCGCCTAGTTGTAGTGCCAGAGCATTACCTGCCAGATCACAGGTCACCAGGCCATATTCTTTCTTGAAACTGAAACTGAAACCACGATCATCCGCCAGAGTGCGTACCGAATATCCCAATTTTTCTAACCATAGTCGAAATGCAATCAAATTTTTCGCTTTAACCACTTTTTTCACGAGATCACTCCTTCATCATTGTTAAATCTTAAATAAGGGTGAAAAATTATCTTTTAAAGGGCAAATGCCTTTATTTAAATTAATTTAAATGAATTTGTGTATATAGTGAACATCGGTTGATTAAGAAAAAATCAATTTAAACGCTAAGTAAATGATTTTTATCATATTGAATAGGTTGTAACTAAATATTAAGTTTTTATAAGCTATAAATTTGGATAATTAATTTTCTAATTCAATAGCTTATTAGTGAACCAGGTTATTTTCTAATTTTATCAACCGTATGAAATAGAAAATTTCAGATCTACAATGAGAAAATTAAAATCCAATCGACTTATTTATTAAAAGAATACCGGCTGCTGGTTTTCTGATCTTTAACCTCATTTGCATGCTTTATACTGTCTGAAATGTAATTCTAAAACTGAATACTCGTACCATGACTGAACTGACCATTGAACACTATGTGAATCAGAAAATTAAATTGATGCAACAGCAGGGACTTGAGCCGGTTGCTGTGATGTTGGGACATGAAGACTGGTTGAGCTTTAGTGTTCAGTCGAAAGTGACCTATACGCCTTTTGGCAGTGCCCGTCGTTATCAGCCTGCTTTAGGTGGCTTGCTACTGGTACGTATTGATGAAATGCAGGAGGGGCGTGTCGTTACTCAAGGTGAACTGGATACTTATGCACAAAGTAACCAGATTCTTTAACATTGCTTCATGCGACAGATACGTTGTCAGTTTTAGTGAATAGAATCCAAGAAACTAGTTACTGCTATCCTACATATCATCATTCGGGATCGACATGGCCAATGTCACTTTTAAAGTTGAACGACAGAACTAATGTCATGCTCTGAAAGCAGATATTTCATTTCTATTTTGGTTTAAAGTTTAATTTCGAATAATGCCCATTATATTAAATGGGTGCAAATGAGAGAGGGTATCTAAATCTCACTTGTTAAAAATAGACAGTATAGACAGTGAATCGTTCATGAAGTAAATGGTTAAATATCCTAATACTACAGCCATATCAGGATAATAATTCCTGCTGCCCAACGGTTTATAGGCCTTTCAACTAAGGTTTCTGCAAGAATTCTACAATCATCTATAATGTTTTGTGGGGTAAGCTTGATAACTAATAAAATACCTAAAGGTACAACAATAATATCGTCTAAATACCCAAGTACGGGAATTAAATCAATTGGTGAGAAGGCATAGGCAGCAATAATTAAAGCTAAAAACTTTATAGAATTGGGCGTTCGCTTGTCTTTTGCAATAAGCCAAACAACCAAGATATCTTTTTTAATTGATTTAGCCCATTGTTTGATTCTTTGATACATAGCAAATATTAAAAGAACTATAGAGATTTAATCATAAGAGAGTTTTCTTAAAACAATATAGATTTTTATTATCCTATTACGATTTTCTAGAATTAACAGGCTTTGTTGCACAAAGCTATTCTTGAGGGCTTCTTTAGCAATATAATTTCCAGATGAAGAAGCCTGCACCTAAAACTTACCGTACAACCAATTGGTCCTCGTATAACCAAGCTTTAATCAAGCGAG
>NZ_VPDG01000032.1:0-12102 GCF_013417805.1 Acinetobacter sp. YH12226
AATCATTCTTTGGGCTGTGCGCTGGTATTGTAAATATGGCATTAGCTATCGTGAACTGCAGGAAATGCTGGCCGAACGGGGTGTGAATGTTGATCACACGACTATTTACCGTTGGGTTCAACGTTATGCTCCTGAAATAGAAAAACGTTTACGCTGGTATTGGCGTAATCCTACAGATCTGAGCTCGTGGCATATTGATGAAACCTATGTAAAAGTGAATGGACGATGGTCTTATCTGTATCGTGCAGTCGATCAACGTGGCGATACCATTGATTTTTATCTTTCTTCTAGACGTAATACCAAATCAGCATATTGTTTTCTTGGAAAAATTTTAAATAATGTGAAGAAGTGGCAAATTCCACAAGTGATCAACACGGATAAAGCACCCACATATGGACGTGCTTTATCACGGTTAAAACGGGAAGGTAAATGTCCACCAGACCTTGAGCACAGGCAGATTAAGTATAAAAATAACGTGATTGAATGTGATCATGGCAAGCTAAAGCGGATCATCAGGGCCACATTAGGATTCAAATCTATGAAGACGGCTTATGCCACAATTAAAGGTATTGAAGTCATGCGTGCACTACGTAAAGGACAAGCATCGTCATTTTATTATGGTCAGCCTCAGGGTGAAGTGTGTCTAATCAACAGGGTTTTCGGTCTCTAAGTACTTTTTAAAGGAAACATCATCGACTCAAATCTCTATTTGCAACAGTGCCATATTTTTTTCATATGATTTAAAACCTGATATAAAAATTATTAAATAAAAATTTCAATTTTAGGATCTTCTATCCGCCCTAACATTTTCTTATATATTTCATAATTTACTACTTCATGGCATACAAAGAATATCTGTTGAATTTCATTATAAGAGGATAATTGAGAAAGGACTGTTCCTATAGCAATTTCTGCTGCTACTTGCTTAGGAAATGAGTACACTCCTGTAGCTATGTTAGGGAATGAAACAGTCTTAGCTTTAATCTCTTCGGCTTTCTTTAAGGCATTGGTATAAGTATCACAAAGCAATTGGCATTCACCTTTCTCTCCATTTAGCCATCTTGGTGGAACAGCATGGATAAGGAACTTAGCTGATAGATTTCCAGCGGTAGTAACTTCTGCTTGACCTGGGCTTTGTTGCATAAATACCTAAGAATATGATTTTATTAAATTTATTCTCAGGTTGAAATTTGCACAAACCTTTAAAAATCAGTACCTTGCAAAATGTTTATGCAACAAAGCCTAACAGTTGTATTACATTGTTCAAAGATTGTTTTTTATAGTGTGCATACCATTGTAAAACCCTTATGAATAAACACTTTAGCCATTAAAATCAATAACATAAAAAATATATCAGGGTTGGGAGAGATGTTGTTTAACACTTCCACCTACTATATAAGCCAAAAGCTGAGATTTTTCAAAATATCCCACTAATTATGAATGGCTTATAACTAGTTTATCTGTAAAATAAATTATAAGTACTACTACCTGGCAGATTGATGAAAATTTCACACAAGATAGCAATATGCTTATTAACTTTCCTACCAATTCAAATCTATGCAAAATCAACAATATGTAGTGTAACGAACAAAGAGTCTAGTCTGGTGGGTATTCAAGTAATTACTTGGGATGAACAAACAAAAGTTGCAAAGATCAAAGACGTTTTAGGTGATAATTACACTGGGGTAGTTACATATACTAGAGATCATAATGCAGGATATACTAGAGATCATAATACAGAGAAAAAGACAAATATTTATATCAAATTTAGTAAGCCTTATTATGGCTCGGATGCGGCTGAGTTTATAGTTTTTCCTGATCTCCAAAATGGATTTAGAGTTATAGGCGTAGCTTATATTTTAAGAAATAATAAACAATTATTAAATGTATTTATGGGAAATAATCCTGCCACATGTGAAAGCATATAAAGTAAATGTTAGAGTGCTTCTGATAAGAATTTAGCTCAAATTTAACCTGACAGGTACAATAAAAAATTGGTAACTGTCAGATCAGGTTTGAGTACACTTTAAAAGTTCAAGTCAAAGTCTTGTTTCGGATTTGACTTTGGTTTGAGGTCAAGGTCTAAGCTTTGATCTGAAACTAACTCGTTACTTTGAGGCGTGATTTTAGGTTTTGACGATTTGACAGCTTCAATTGTTGCTTTGATCTCTTCAAAGGTATCTAAACTTGCTCGGTAATCAGATCTTTGGGTTTTTAAATGCACATTTTGAGACTCTAAAACCGCATCACATTCCAAATATTTGAGCATTCTTTCATCATTTTTTATGATTTTTTCTATTAGCTCATAGTCACTTCGGTACAGCATATTTCTTGCCTGATTCACGTAATCTTTTAGTTTTTCTGACTTTCGCTTAATTATATGAATAACATCAAGTTTTCTACCATTTTGATAAGCGTAGTCCTGCTGTGCTGAAAATTCCTTATGCGAAGATGTGTACTGTCGGTAATAAATGTCATAACGTAGAGTCTCAAAATCAGTTGCAGGCTTTGGCTTTGGACGTATTTTCCTGATTTCTGTTGCTAGTCGGTCAAGTTCTTGACCAAAGTCGTTACATTCCCCAATCCTGTCTTTAAGTCGCTTAGCGAGGTACTCATCTCCCCAATTTCTTTGCTGTAATCTTTCGGAACAGGCATCTGCGACACCTTCAAGAGAGCTGTCTTTAGCTGCGTCTTTTCCTCTTTCAGCTCCGTTTGCACAATATTTTTTAGCATATTCACTAAGTCCTGCTCTTCTGAGACCTTCATCCATAACTTTTGATATTGAGTGCTGAAATTGGCTATTAATTTCTGCTGAAAATCTGCTGAAAAATTTCCGTGTTCTAGCTGTGAAATTTCCGATTTCATCTGAGAAATCAAATCCTTTCTTACCCTGTTCTCTTCCTCTAAGTCGCTGATTTTGTTGTTCAAGTCTTGCTCTAGTTTCTTGTATAAATTCAAGGTGGTCTTTAACGAACTGATTTCCTGCATCAATGATGCGTTTTGTTCCACTAATAATTCGTTTTGTTGATTCAATAATTCGTTTTGCTGCGCTAGGTACTGATCTATTTCTGTCTTCATTGTTTATCTCCGTAAAGTGTTTAGTTAATTGATTTGGCTTTGTATTGACTGCGAGTTTTGCAGGATCATTTCTTTCTGTGCGCTGATTGTTTTTAAGTTCGTAACGGACAGATAACTTGTGAACAAGCTGATTAAAAGCATCAGCACTCCAAACGCTGTACTCGCCCAAGTCAGGTGCTGGGCTTGCTGAGCCCCCAGCAACGACTGAATTTCCGTTTCTATTATTTCGCTTTGACAATCCTTGATCGCTTGCCTCACTTGGTCTAGGACTTGGGCTTGAATCATCTTCTGATCTATTGAAATGCTGCTGATTGCTTGGTCGATTTTGGCCTGTAGCGCTTGAACTGAAACAGAAACTTCTTGGATTTTCGATAAATCTGTATTTGAGATTATCTTTTGAGTTGCATCTAATTGCGCTAGATAGCTCGCTATTGCTTCTGTCAGAGCTTGGAAGTTCAGGTTGTTCAAGGTCGATTCCATGGCTATGATTTTGCTCTGTAAGCCGTTCAATAGGGTAACGCTCGCGATTATAGGTAGCTCGCTCTGTTCGACTAAGATCAAGAAGTTCGTCAGCTGCTCTGATAGCTGCTCTAAGCTCAGCTTCATTTGTTTCACTTTCTGCTGCTCTTTGTATGCGCTCTCTATAAGCTCCAAGTTCGAAGTTTTCATCGTAAAATGCCCCTTTCATCCGATGTCTTGAATCATTGTTAAGTACCACTGTTACGTGTTTGCCATTGGTTACTTCCTTCACTCCATCTAGTTGCCTAAGTACCCGAATGATGTCAGAGCGGTCTTGGATTTCAGTTCCTAGAAGACTTCGGATGTGGTTGTCGATTACGTGGCGGAGTTGGTTTTTTTTCAAATGCTCAAAATTAGGCAGTAGTTTTTCTGCCTGACTGTTGATTTTGGCTACATGATTGGGTTCTTGTGTGAACTTGGCCAACAAGATGTCGTCAGGACGTGACCATCCTTTCTCAAGGTTTAATTTGTCTCTTAATGGATCGAAATGATGGTGATGCAACGGTGGTGCGATGTTGAGTGACTTACCACTAACTAAGTCCATGCGTGGCACTAAAACGTGAATATGTTTAGATCCATCATCATCAGTATGCAGTACAGCAAAAAGGTGATACTGAGACTTGTGCAGACCTGCAAAAGCATGGTCTTCAAACTTGTCTAAAACCTCGCGGATTTCCTCTGGAGTTGGATTGTCATCTTTGGACCAGGCGATGACCCCTGAGGTGTATTTCCACTCATGTGGGTTTGCGCTACAAGCATGGTTAAAAGTGTGGGCATCACCTCTTAGCACTTCAACGCCAGCACGTAAATTCCCTTTATGGTCATACTCGTCTAGTACATAGGCTGAAGCAAAACTAGCATCCCCTTTACCATGGTCTAAAAACTTAATATGCACTTTCGCTCTCCCCAACTAAATCCAGTGAAGATAATTGCTTCTGAAGTCGATCAGGTGGCTGTTTGGTGATTTTGGGTAAGGCTGGGGATAGCTCAGCTAGGTCGGTCTGAATACTCTTTAGAACTTGAAGACACTCAAAAATATTAACCTGTCGCTGTTCAGCAGGGTCAGCATTTTTAAGAACATTCAGACCTCTAGCGATTTGGTTGATATTATTGCCGATTCTAGAAAGCTCTAGCAGAAGCGCAGGGTCGGTATGCTGATACCGCTTGACGATCTCAAGCACAGTTTTAGTTCGCACCTTAATCGGCGGTTCTTGGTCATGTGGGCGTTGAACAGTCACAGCATCCTTCATTACTTCACGCTGAATCAAGCCGTGAATAAAGTCCGTGAATGTCACTTGTTCTAGTTTTAAGTAGGTTTCGAGTTGTTCTAGTTGTAGATCAGTTAGCCTGAAAATCTTTTTTTTGGTTCTCATCCGATTCCCCTATTGAAAGGCTTTTGCTTTTAGCTCAACTGCGTTGAGCTTGCCCATCTTCGATGGGCGGGAGGTCTTAGGAGGGATACCCTCCTGACAAGCCCCGATATAGAAATCCGAAGGATTTGTATATACGGGTAGGCTTGCTTTTTGCATTTCGGATTCCTGAACGGACCAAAATTCATTAAGGATGATGGTATGACGAAGAGTTTTTTAGTTGTAAAAAAAAAGCTAAAAGTTCATGAAAATGGTTTATGTTTTATGTGTATTTGTCTCAGTAATAATTTTTATAAAGTGAATCTAAGACTTTCATTGTTCTGTTTTTTATGGGTTGAATTTTTCCTCTTTTATAGCGTTACTTTGATTGCAAGCTACAAAAGAGGAAAGATGATTCATCAATTAATAGTCAAAGTTAAAGAAATTTTCTGGGAAACAAGACAGGAATGCTTTTTTAACATCACTGTATTCACCTTCTGGATGTTCCTCTAAATAACGTCGAGTCCAAATTAGCGTGGCCTCATAATCGTTAAAACTCTGATCTAGTTGTAAAAAAATCCAGAGGTCATGTGCTTTTTGAATGAAAAAGTCATTAATGATCATCAGTGCAATTTTCTTTTCAGTGTTTGAATTAGGATATGAGTACATCGTATGTTTCTCCTATAGAGATGATAAATAGATTAGTTGATAAGCTATTTATAACACATAAAAAATGTGTTTGTCACATTTTTTATGTGTTTTTTGTAATTTTATTGTCTGTGTTATACTTCTAATCCAAATAAATTGTATTTATCACCATGCCGTACGAAGAATTTCAAAGACTTATGGGAAAAGCAGGTCTTTCAATTAAGGAATTTGCGACTTTATTGGATATGAACCCAAATTCCATAACTAACTATAAAAAGATCGGAAAAGTGCCTACTCATATCGCTGTTTTGATTTATTTACTTTCTAACATGAAAGATGAGGGTGTAGACTTTTATCCAATTTTTGAAAAAGTTAAATCGTATTCAAAAGAGTAAAACTCTCGTTTTTTAATTGTTTTAAGCTGTGAGTGATGATGTAAAAAATGCCTGAAGTTCAGGCATTTTTTATTTTGAGGTACTTATAAACCTCGATAGAATTTTTCAATAAAGTTCCGAGTTTTGAGAACCAGGGTATTCATCATGGTATTCCGTTCTGAGATCTTAGGACGAGTAATCGGTAAGTCTTTGACATCTTCACGGCTAGGTAGGCGTTTAGTGTATTCATATTGACTAAGCACCGTTTTAAATACCTCAGGCTTGATGGCTTCTTTTTGACACAGTTCGTCCAAGGCCTTTTCTTTTTCCACATCCCAAAACTGAGCAAAGGCCTCTTCAACACTTTGACCATTGGCCATGCGTGGAATGTTTTCATCCAGGAACTTTTGAATCAGCTCTTGTTTGTCATACAAGTTGTGATTGGTCGAAATGATATCTTGCACCTGGGAACGATACTGCTGTTTCTTTTCAGGATCTTTATGATTGACCACCGATTGCAGTAAATTCAGGATATAACCGACATTCACGGTATCGCGGTGGATCAGTTCCAGTTGGAAATTGACGTCATTGAGGACCGATACTTTGTCTTTAGGCTGGATCACACGGACATTGTTGTACAGATATTTGTACTGTGAGGTATGTTTCTGGAATTCTGCTTTGTTTAAATCGGTATCGTCCTGGTCATACTCTACAAAGTTTTCTAATTGTGCATTGATCCGCATTACCTCACGGAAGGCTTTGACGTATTCCAATTGCTGTTCTTCAGTTTCTAGCGTATGGGGGACTTGATCAGGATCTGGGGCAATACTGAGTAAATGGGCAACCGCAGCATTGTATTTTTCTTTAATGCTGTCGAAACTTGGGATCAAGACAATTTTTTCTGCTTCATCCTTGTTTGAGAATAAGGTGAGGGCTTGGTCCGTGGCTTGTTTCAGGTTACGGAAGCACAGGATATTACCGAACGGTTTGTCTGCGTTCAGAATACGGTTGGTGCGTGAAAAGGCCTGAATGAGGCCATGATATTTAAGGTTCTTGTCGACATACAGGGTGTTGAGTGGTTTTGAGTCAAAACCGGTCAGGAACATATTTACCACGAGCAAAATATCGATTTCTTTTTTACGGACTCGATTGGCAATATCACGATAATAAGCGTAGAACTCATCGCCTGAGTTGTAGTTCTGGCCAAATTTGGCATTGTATTCAGCAATGTATTGATCGAGCTTATCTCGATTGGATTGGCTGATCCGGGTCGGGAGATCCGCAGACTCTTCTTCAATTAAACCACTGTGATCTTCGACCTTGAGTTCTTCATTGGCTGCAAAGGAAAAAATCGTTGCAATGGTCAATGGCGTATAAATCCCACCTTGTTCTTCGGCTTGCTGCTGTTTTTCCTGCTGTACTTTTTTGAACAATTCGTAGTACTGGGTCAGGACTTCAACGGAACTGACACAGAACATCGCTGTGAAGGTTTTATTTTTGGTTTTGATATGGTGATTATCCAGGATATATCGGGTAATCATTTCGAGACGGGCAGGGTTATCAAACAGCTCTTTGGTATCAATTCCTTCTACATCTTCTTCATAGCTGTCGCTGTTTTCGATGCCGTTGCTGGTGTATTTGCCCAGATAGGCAATCTGGAAGGGTAAGACGTTACCATCACGAATAGCATCCGTAATCACGTATTTATGCAGGCATTCGTCAAATAGGGCATTGGTGGTGACTGCTTTTGAGTCAATTTTCAGTTGGCTATTTTTCTCAAAAATAGGCGTTCCGGTAAAACCAAACATTTGCGCCTGATTAAAGAAGCGTTTGATATTGCGATGGGTATCGCCAAATTGGCTACGGTGACATTCATCAAAAATGATCACCACTTTTTTGTCTTTGAGATAGCTAATCTGATCGCTATAACGATCAGAACTAATCGCAATATTGAGCTTTTGTAAGGTGGTGACAATCAGTTTGTCATGTTTCTGGCCCAATTGAGTGACCAGGGTGCCTGTATTCTTGGTGGTATCGACACTGTCTTTTTTGAAGGCATTGAACTCACGCACCGTTTGGGTATCCAAGTCGCTGCGATCCACCACGAACAGGACCTTTTCCACTTCAGGCAAGCGCATGATGAGTTGGCTGGCTTTGAAAGAGGTGAGGGTTTTACCCGAGCCTGTGGTGTGCCAGATATAGCCATTTTGCGCTGAATGTTGCACACGTTGAATAATCTGCTGCACCGCATAGATTTGGTAGGGGCGCAGCACCATCAAACGCTTTTCAACTTCCAGGATCACCATGTATTCAGTCAGCATTTGGGTGATGTGCTGATGGTTTAAAAAGGTTTCAGCAAAGGTCTCGATTTTATGGATATGCTTGTTGTCAAAATCTGCCCAAGGGAAGGTAAATTCGAAATTGCTGGTGCCGGTTGAATAGTAATGGGTGTGGTCACGATTACTGATCACAAACAGTTGGATGTAATTAAACAGACCTGCTCCGCTACCATAAGCAGCTTTGGCATAGCGTTGGGTTTGGTTAAAGGCTTCAGGAAGCTCGACACCTGCGCGTTTTAGCTCGATTTGGACTAAAGGTAGGCCATTGATCAGCAAGGTGACATCAAAGCGACTTGTGTGACCGTTACTCGTACTGTGATCAATGGCAATCTGATTGGTCACTTGGTAGATGTTTTTCGTAGGATCTGCGAATAAAAAATCAATGTGGCGTGTAGATCCATCATCAAAGTTCACAGGAAAGCGATTACGCAGGACCTTGGCACAGTTGAAGCTGTTCCCTGCTTTGAGATGATTCAGGACTTGTGCCCATTCATGTTCAGAAAAAGAAGTGATGCCATTGGCACGTTCAACTTGAATTTTTAGATTGCTCAGCAGCTGATTTTCATCTTTGAGATCAACCTGGTGATAGCCCAGGTTTTTGAGCTGTTCAATGAGTTCATTTTCAAGTTGAGCTTCGCTTTGTACAGACATCTCTTTCTCTAATTTTTTATTCAATTACGGTGATCTAAGTGAAATCCATCTGATTGAAAGTTGAAACATACTCTGATGTTTTACCCTCAAAACTTTCAATCAGATGGTTGGATTTGCTTGATAGATATTTAAACAAACATTTGCTGTAAAAGCCCTTTTTTCCAAAGCTTGGCTTGTTCTAACTGCTCTGAAACAACATCAATTTTTTGGTCGATGGCAGATAAGAAATTAGCGATTTTTGTTTGTTCTTCGAGGCAAGGAATAAGTATTTCTATTGAAGATAAATCTGAACTATTAATCGCAGGGTAACTTGTACCTGTACAACGATTCATAACTTCATCTAAGAACGTCTTTTCATGTAAAGCATAGTAGATAAATTTAGAATCCAATTTTGTACGGATTTGAGCATAGCCTGTTGAGGCAACATACTCACCACTTAAGTTGAAGTAATAATTATTCTGCTGATAAGGACGAACCATTTGAAACAGTACATCGCCTTTAGCTAATAATCTTTGTGCTCGACTTGGTGCATCCTGTAGCGCAATATTTTTTTGAAGTAATAGTCGCCCTTTTTCAACGCTTTCCAAATCAATATAAATAAAATTTTCAGGTAATTTTTTAGCTTTAGGATTAATTTCTACTACATTTTTAAGTTCCTTTTCTTCCCACTCCATAAACTCACGATCATCATCCGCTTTAAAACGAATCTGCTGACTAAACAGCTTTTGCATCATGCCTTGTTTATATTGGCCCAGAAGGTGGAGTTTTTGGGAAAGCTGACTAATCTTTTCATCCACTGCTGAAAGGAAAGTGGCTATTTTGGTTTGTTCTGCTTTGAATGGAGTTTGCAAAGTTACATCTAATAAAATTTTCTGAGAAATATTGGTCTGTGACTTAGCTAAACCTGATGTTTTTGATTGCAGTTGATTCTGACATTTGGACGATGAAAGGCTAATACCTAAAAAATTAGGATCATTATCTTTATCACTTTTTATCCGAATCAATTTGTCTGAAATTAAAAGCTTTTTTCTCACGTTATTTGGTACAACTGATACAACGCCAACGCGTTCAGTAGGACCCGCTCGAGTAACTAAAATATCATAAGGTTTAACTTCAATTTCAGGTCGTGGCTCAAGGTGGTCTGGAAGCTTTTTATTGGCATTCTCTTGAAAACCACTCCAATCAACTGATGTAGTTTTTAATACTCCCCACTGAGAAGAATTCGCAGGATAACTCTCACATTGGGGGCTCCATCCTGAATCTATGGATTCAATACAATTCTTTAAATTAACCGTATTCCAATCCTTATCAAACTCTTTAAATCTTAGCTTTGGTGCAGTCATTACTTCACCTCCGCAAAAGGTGAATCGATGCCAAGTTCTTTACAGAATTCAGCAATCACTTTGTCGGTATTTTGGTTTTGTTGTTCAAGTTTTTTGAGTTGCTGTGCAATGGCATTCAGATCGATTTCATCTTCAGCTTCAAAGGTATCGACATAGCGAGGAATATTGAGGTTGTAATCGTTATCTTTGACTTCTTGCAGCGTAGCAACCTTGGCATATTTCTCAATATCTTGACGCTGTTCAAAAGCTGCAATGATCTTATCGAGATGCTCAGGCAATAGCTTGTTTTGGTTTTTTTGTTTGTCGAAGTCATTGCTGGCATCAATGAATAGAATATTGCCTGTATGCTCACGGTTTTTCTTCAGCACCAAAATACAGGTTGGAATAGATGTGCCATAGAAGATGTTGGCAGGTAGTCCAATCACAGCATCAATGACATTCATCTTCTCAATCAAGTATTGACGAATCACGCCTTCACTTGAACCGCGGAACAACACACCATGCGGAAGTACAACGGCCATCGTGCCATTGTGATCGAGTTGATGAAGCATGTGCTGAACAAAAGCCATATCCGCTTTTGAACTTGGTGCAAGCTTACCAAAACGGCTAAAACGCTCGTCTTGCAAGAAGATTGGATCTGCTGACCATTTAGCTGAGAATGGAGGGTTAGCGACCACTGCTTCAAAACGTTGATCAATGTGCTGTGGGCGAGTGAGGGTATCTTCTTGTTTGATATCGAATTTGGCAAAGTGAACATCATGCAGAATCATGTTCATCCGTGCCAGGTTGTAGGTGGTACGGTTCATCTCTTGACCGTAAATCATATCGACATCTTGCACTTCACGTTTTACACGTAAAAGTAATGAGCCTGAACCACATGTCGGGTCATAGACTGAACGCAGACGTTGTTTGCCTTGAGTCACGATCTTTGCAAGCAAGGTGGATACGGTTTGCGGTGTATAGAATTCACCTGCTTTTTTACCTGCACCAGAGGCAAATTCACCAATCAAATATTCGTAGGCATCACCCAATACATCTGATTCTGAGTTACTCAGATCAAAATCAATATTGTCTAAATGCGTCAGTACTTTGCTGACCAGTTCATTACGGTCGTTGGCATTGTTGCCGAGTTTGGTTGAATTGAGGTCAAGATCTTCAAATAGATTGGCAAAGTCATCTTCAGATTCAGCACCTAAAGTACTGCGTTCGATTTCTCGCAAGGTATTTGAAAGCTCATCAAGAATAAACTCACCCTGACGACCACGTTCAGCAATTGTGTGGAACAGTTGTTTTGGTGCTAGGGCATAACCGACTTCTTCAACTGAGTTTTCTTTGATGCCGTCAATCAGTTCAGCGTGATCAGGGTTATTTTCATCAAGTTGATAGTATTTTTCTGCAAGGCCTTCATCTTTCAACAGTTCATTGGCAAAAGAAATCGCTTTTTCTGACAGGTATTTGTAGAAAATGAAGCCGAGAATGTAGTCACGGAACTCATCGGCTCCCATTTTTCCACGTAAGTCGTTTGCAATGTTCCAAAGATGTTTTTGTAGTTGTTGAAGTTGAACCTGGGTCATGAAGCAAGAATCTCTAGTAATACCTAAATTTACTTAAGTATAGCGAGTATCTGCTTATAAAAATTAGGTTTATTAGGTTATGAAAGTAGATAAATGATGATGTTATTCCTAAGTAGAAATGTCCTACCTAATAACCAAATAGAAATGTCCTATATGGACAATTCCAAGTCAAGCACAGGATTTAGATTTCGTTCTTTGATTGCTATTTTCTGTGCACGTCTGCTTGG
>NZ_VPDG01000033.1:0-11170 GCF_013417805.1 Acinetobacter sp. YH12226
GGACAAGCATCGTCATTTTATTATGGTCAGCCTCAAGGTGAAGTGTGTCTAATCAACAGGGTTTTCGGTCTCTAAGCACTTTTAAAAAGGAACTTCATCGACTCAAATCTCTATTTGCAACAGTGCCTTTTTTTGACCTTTGCTTCAACTTTCATACAGTCGGTATGCATCATATCCTGGTTTTGAGATGCTTCCATTTGCATGGATTTCATCTGTTCAGATGGCATTAAACACCGCTTATGTACAGACGAAGCAGCAGCAGCCGATCCTACTAAAAGGATAGCAAACGATAAAAACAGCGATAGGCATGTTTTTAACCACTGCATAGAGATAAGACCAAAATTTAAGCTTTTTTAGTTTTACAGATTCGAAAGGAAATGACAACAATTTCATGAATAGTAGCCGAAGCTACCATTCATGATTCCAAGTCATATTATTTTAAAAAACTAATTCGATACCTGCACCATATTTCCATCCCTTTTCAGACTCTGTTGCCTCTTGCATAGAAGTGGCTTTCTGTCCTTTTTCATATTGGTAAGCAACATCAATGAAAGGTTTAATTCGCTTAGTAATCTCATATCGGGTTTTGATACCAGTTTTAAGTTCTGATAAACCTGATTTTGCAGCATAGTTAGAATCATCGCTAAATATTACATCTGCTTCGATATAAGGTTGAGTAATAAGTTTCTGAGTTAAAAGCAAATCACGTTCTAATTCAAAACTTGCTCCCCAAAAATTATTCTCACCGCCATAAAGATATGCTTGTGTTTCAAAGAAATAAGGAGCTAATCCTAATACACCAATAACACCATCAACTCGATCACTGTTGCTGCTATTTTTATCTTCGCTATATCTTACACCAGCTTGTATATCCCAAAATGGGGCTACGTTACGGCTATAAAGTGCTGATACAGCATATTTTGGATCATTACTTTCTGACTTTTCCGAATTGGCTTCAATAAATAGACGATTTTCATCTGTTCCAATCAAAGTTTCAAGCTTTGTTCCTAGGTTGCCCTTACCGTCTTCATCAACCATCCATGCATTTTCAAGTCTTGTTACTTGATAAATTTGTCCGCCATGTTCTTTAAGATGATCATCGTGAGATCCGTCTGATCTCTTTCTTGCAGTCAAAATAATATTATCTCCCCCATTTGCATTTTCCATTGAATAATATTCTGGATACAATTCTTGGGGGCTATATCTTAAGCCACCAGACTCCTGTAATAAGACTCTCATACCATTTGTAATATTACTTTCTTGTTCCGAAGTGCTGCTATTAGCAAAAGTTAAGTTTGATATACTTATTAATGCAATTGATAAGACTGTTTTTGAGAAGAAATTCTTAGTGATTTGCATGTGGATTTACTCCCTTCTCATTTACTTGGGACTGAGGAACAGTCTTTGTAGAATTACCATCTTCCACTTGAGCTACAATGAGTTTATTCATCATTCCTGCACTCATATGGTAAAGCAGGTGACAATGAATAGCCCACTCACCTAACTCATCAGCTGTGAGTAGAGTGGTTATCGTTTTCCCAGGTGGAACAATTACCGTATGTTTGTTTGGCATATTGCTTGGATCCTGACCATTCTCAAGCTGCATAAACATGCCATGTAAGTGCATTGGGTGAGCCATCATACTGTCATTGACAAATTTTAAGCGAATACGTTCACCATACTTCACCACTAGTGGGTCGGCTTCATTAAATTTTTTACCATTTATTGTCCAAATATAACGCTCCATGTTTCCACCAAGACGGATCTCTATTTCACGTTCAGCTGCACGAGTGTCTTTTTGAGGATCTAACGATTGCAAATCACTATATTGCAATGCTTTATTACCTTCAGGTGTTGAAGCATTTGCCCATCCAAATACGGTATTATCATTCTTGTCTGAAGCCGCCTTAACAGTAGCGCTATTCATCGGCATATCATGATCCATACCTTTCATAGAAGACATATCATGATCCATACCTTTCATAGAAGACATATCGTGATTCATGCCTTTCATAGAAGACATATCATGATTCATATCTTTCATAGAAGACATATCATGATTCATATCTTTCATTGAAGACATATCATGATCCATACCTTTCATAGAAGACATATCGTGATTCATGCCTTTCATAGAAGACATATCATGATCCATACCTTTCATAGAAGACATATCGTGATTCATATCTTTCATAGATGACATGTCATGGCTCATCCCCATATCTTCCATAGTCAATAAAGAACGAGGACGAGGCTTAGGCATCTCAATTTGTTTGACTGCTGGGCTGCTTTCTTCATGTAATGTTCCCACTGAAAAACCGGTACGATCAATAGATTCAGCTTCAATTTGGTAATGTGCTTGTTTTGGTTCCACAATGACATCATAGGTTTCAGCAGTACCAATACGGAACTCATCTACAGGAACGGGCTTTACAGGTTGACCATCAGCACTGACTACAGTCATTTTTAGGTTTGGAATGCGTACATCAAAGA
The DNA here is from genome assembly GCF_013417805.1 of Acinetobacter sp. YH12226. Lineage (GTDB taxonomy): Bacteria > Pseudomonadota > Gammaproteobacteria > Pseudomonadales > Moraxellaceae > Acinetobacter. Next base: position 2,494 of record NZ_VPDG01000033.1, read on the forward strand.
ATGACATAGCGGAAGCATTAATAAAACGAAGGCGAACTTTTTCACCAGCTTTGAAGTTACCGGTCCAGTTTTGCTGAGGTGTTTTGCCATTCATTAAAAATGTATAACCAGTCACATCGGACATATCTGTTTTCAACATCCGCATCTGATTCCACATAGAGCGGTCTTGCCAAGTTGCCTTTAATCCATCACGTTTAACTTGTTTTAATACATCGAATACTGTTTCGCGACGGTTCTGATAGTAATCTGCTTCTTTTTTAAGATTTTTCATAATTTGATCACTTGTTGAATTATGAAAATCAGAAAGCAAAACAACGTAATCTTTATCGGTTTTTTCAGCAGCTGTTAGTGGAGTTTTATCTTTAGGATAAATAACAAAAGCACCATATAAACCGTCTTGTTCTTGTCCTTTACTATGTGAATGATACCAATAAGTACCATTTTGGCGGACTTTAAACTTATATTCATAAGTTTTATTAGGGGCAATGCCATTAAATTTGTTAAATCCAGGTACACCATCCATAATTCCAGGTAATAATAAGCCATGCCAATGGATTGAAGAGTCCTGATTTTTTAACTTATTGTGAACACGGATAACGGCCTCATCACCTTCTTCAAATTCAAGAAGTGGTGCAACGAATTTACCATTAACGGTAATTCTCTTTAGCGGTTTTCCTGTGATATTTACAGTTTGTTCAGCGATTGTTAAATCATATTCTTTAACTGCCGCCATTACCCAAGTTGATGAAAATAAACCAACTCCAATTAAGAGTACATGACTTAACTTATTTGACATTCTATCTCACCTTTAGAAAGGTCAAGATTGAAGTAATAAAGCAAATATTTAGTATAAACTTTAATACTTCTTTCTCGCTATTTATAAAATTATTTATTGCTACTAGGCATATTCATCTTTGAATGATCCATTTTAGAATGGTCCATATTCATCTTTGAATGATCCATTTTAGAATGGTCCATATTCATCATAGAATGATCCATTTTTGACATGTCAGATGAGTTAGGAGACTGATGTTGACTATGATCTTGCTGAGTCTTGTCATCTTTTTCCATTTTACAAGGTTTTGTACAAGGTTTCTGTGCTTTTACCGTTTTAGTGGCACTTGAGGTTGATACATCTTTTGCCCAAGATTGAGTACCAGCAATTAAAGTTCCAGCACACATTAAAATTGTTAGACTACGACGCACTACAGTTTTCATAAGTTTCTCTAAAAGTTAATTTCTTGCTACTACAATAAAGTGAAGCACTGAACATCTAAGTGACTTGAAAATGACATTTTTGTAATCTATCTCGATTAGATGTTTTATAACGTTATTATAGTTTTAATGAATGACTTAGGATTCGGAAATGAGAATACTATTAGTTGAAGATGAACAAAAAACTGGTGATTATCTCAAGCAAGGTTTATCCGAAGCTGGCTATATTACGGACTGGGTTACAGATGGGTTAACGGGTAAACATCAAGCTCTTTCTGAAGAGTATGACTTAATTATTTTAGACGTGATGTTACCTGGACTAAATGGTTGGAATATTATCAATGATATTCGTAGCAGCGGTAAAACAATGCCCATTCTTTTTCTTACCGCCCGAGATCAGATAGAAGATCGAGTAAAAGGATTAGAGCTAGGCGCTGATGATTATTTAGTTAAGCCTTTTGCTTTTGCAGAGCTTCTAGCTCGAATAAAAACGCTCCTTAGACGAGGGCAACAAAGAGAAGATAATAATATTATTAAGATTGCTGATTTAGAACTTGATTTGAGAAAACGTCGGGTAACACGAGCAGGTCAACGCATTGATTTAACGGCTAAAGAATTTGCTCTTATGGAGCTTTTTATGCGTAGAAGAGGTGAAATTCTACCAAGAGCACTTATTGCATCTCAAATTTGGGATATGAACTTTGATAGTGATACAAATGTAGTTGAAGTCGCTATTAAACGATTAAGAAATAAAGTAGATAGTAATTTTACCCCTAAGTTAATTCAAAATATTAGAGGAATGGGGTATGTATTAGAGGTAGAAGATGAATAATAAATTATTCAAATCTATCAGTTTTCGTATTGGTATTATTTTCTCATTATCGACTATATGCATTCTCATTATGATGGGGTTTTTCATCCATAAATTAGTGATGCATCATTTTGAAACGCAAGATCGTACCCAATTAGAAGGTAAAATCCAGCTTATTCAGAATCTTCTCCAACAGCATCCTAAAAATTCTCCAGAACTTGATCTATATTTGAAAGATGCTTTAGTTGGACACCATGATCTTATGGTCCAAATAGAACGACCGGCAGGTCAGATTTTATTTAGTTCAGCATCTTCAATCATTAATACTCAACAGTTAATCAAGTCAGCAAATAACCCTTGGATTAAATGGAAAATTAAGAATAAGACCTATCGTGGCATGATCTACAACACGGATATAAACAAAAATACTGAAATACAATCTGTACGCATTATTGTGGGGATCGATACATCTGAACATCTACATTTTTTAAATGATTTTAAGCGTCAACTTTTTTACATTGGTTTAGCCGGTACGATTTGTTTAATGTTTTTAGGCTGGTTTGCAACCTGGAGAGGTTTAAGACCCGTGCAAAAAATGGCTAAGGTCGCAGAAGGCATTTCTGCCCAACATCTTTCAGAACGTTTAGAAGTTGAGCACACACCAACCGAACTAAAATCATTAGCAATTGCCTTCAATGATATGCTCGACAGACTAGAATCAGCTTTAGAAAGGCTTTCCGATTTTTCATCTGATTTAGCGCATGAAATTAGAACACCGATTAATAACTTAATGACTCAAACTCAAGTATGTCTTGCCCGTAAACGAGATACCAGTACCTATCAAGAAGTACTATTTTCTAATTTAGAAGAATTAGAACGTTTGGCTCGAATGGTATCCGATATGCTTTTCTTGGCAAAAGCAGAACATGGCCTAAAATTACAGAACTTACAGAATATTGACCTGGTTAAAGAAGTTACAGCCTTATTTGATTTCTATGATGCGCTAGCTGCCGAAAAAAATATGACGCTTCAACAAACAGGATCTGGAAATGTCAAAGGTGATCCTGCTATGTTACGTCGAGCACTCAGCAATCTATTATCTAATGCAGTTAAATATGGAAATAAGAATTCTACAATACGCATAAAACTTCAACAGAATTTAGATAACACAATATTTTCAATTGAAAATGAAGGCCCTGAAATCTCTCCTGAACAACTATCCAGGTTATTTGATCGATTTTATCGAACAGATGCATCTAGACAAAGAACAGAAGAAGGAACCGGCTTAGGGCTCGCGATAACAAAATCTATTCTTGATATGCTTGGGGCGACCATCCAGGCTGAATCCCTCAATGGTCGAATCATTTTTACCATTGTTTTTCAAAGTGAATCCATGCAAGGGGAATCATTTTAACTCATTTTTTGAACATCTTCCATTTACCCGAGTTGACCTTACATAAAGCTCAAACTGAGAGCCAGAGCTACGCCAGCACCTATCATGGCAATTGTGTAGCCAAATATGATAGCTCGGCCAAACTGTGCCCCCCCTGTCATCCATGCAATTGTCGCTTTGCTTAACATGTTGCTCAGTGTGGCCAGCCCTAGCGCGACAGCAGCCACATTTGTTGTTAAGCCTTCAGTACTATGCAGGCGGGCAAGTGAGACTAAAATAGCATCTACGTCTGCTAGCCCAGAAATAGTCGATAATACGAAGATGCCGCTGGTGCCCAACCATTGTTTTGCTGCCGGGACCAAGACTGCCATGACAGCCAGGAAAGCAGCGAAGCTGAATGCTGTCCCAAGATCAAAAGGAGCCATTGCTTCTATTGTTCGATCGTTGTTTTCAGCGCTGGTAATTTGGCGTTGTCTCCACAATGCCATACCCAGCAGAAGGATTCCCGCAATCATCATTGCACCACCAAAAGTGCTTAGCAATGCTGGCTCAATGACGCCTATCAGCACAACCATACGAAAAAACATGATGCCACAGGCAGCCAATGTTCCAGAAATAGCAGCACTGACCATGACGGGGTGCTGGCGTGTATAGCGTGCCAGTGCGACAGTTGCAGCTGTAGAAGATGCCAAACCACCCAATAGACCTGTCCAGAGTATGCCTCTTTCTGAACCGGTAAGCCGCATGGCAAAATGACCTGCCAGAGAGAGTCCGGCAATCAGGATCACTGCCCACCATAACTGGTAAGGATTTAATGCAGCAAAAGGTCCCAGACCCGTATTGGGTAAGTAGGGTAATATAACGACAGAAAGTACCAGCAACTGCAGGGATGCGGTTAATTCACGATGCTCTATCAAGCGTAGCCAACCGTGTAAGGTTGGCTTGAGATCCAAAAATACAGCGACGATTACAGCCGCGGTTAATGCTAAAGTAACATTACCATGGGATGCATATGCACCTAAAACTAATGTCAACAGCATCGCGATCGTCGTGGTAGCGCTTAGATTACCGGAAAGTTTTGCGGTACGCGCGTAGGACACTGTTAATAATAAGGAAAGCCCTAATACGGCCGTGACCAGCGGCCAAGGCCCGAAGTTTGGTTGTAAATGACCGAGCACTCCTCCGAGCAATCCTGTCAATGTGAAGGTACGTAGGCCTGCTACTCGGCTGCCCTCGGGCAATTCACGATCGTGCCATCCTCGTTCTAAACCAATGAGCAGGCCGATGGCAAGTGCTGCAATAAGACCTGGTACATCTGGTGGAAGAAAAGAACTCTCTATCATAACTTTTTATTTCGCAGGCGAAGGGCATTCGTGATGACTGAAGCTGAACTCAAACTCATAGCCAAGGCGGCAATCATCGGTGACAACAACCAACCGGTAAATGGATATAGTACGCCAGCCGCGATAGGGATACCCAAAGCATTGTAAAGGAAAGCAAACATGAGGTTCTGTTTCATGTTGCCGACAGTAGCTTCCGAAAGTGAACGGGCAACAGCAATCCCTCGTAAATCTCCCTTGACCAGCGTAACTTGGGCACTATTCATTGCAACATCAGTCCCGGTTCCCATAGCGATACCGACATCAGCTTTAGCCAAGGCTGGTGCATCATTGATGCCATCACCAGCCATAGCCACGATGCGACCTTCCTTCTGCAATTTGCTGACCAGTTCTAGTTTATCTGCGGGTTTGACTTCGCCATGTACCTCATCAATGCCTAGACGTGCTGCGACTGAACGGGCAGTGGTGAGACCATCTCCTGTTGCCATCACGATACGTAGACCCGCTTCCTTCAGGGTGGCAAGTGCTTCTGGGGTATTTTTTTTGATGGGATCGGATACTGCAAGCAGACCGGCCAATTCACCATTGATGGCTAGATGCATCACACTTGCACCTTCCGAACGCAGCTCTTCGGCTTGCGGAATCAGAGATTGTACCGAGATACCCAATTGCTCCATCAGTGCTGTGTTGCCCAAAGCTAACTGACGATCGCCCACTTGACCTCGAACACCAATCCCTGAGCCCGATTCAAAATTATCTGGTGTTTCAAGAGACAGGCCACGTTCGTGTGCTGCGTTTACAATCGCTTCGGCTAGCGGGTGTTCACTGCCTTGATCAAGACTGGCGGCTAAACGTAATACTTCAGATTCGTCAAAATCTGATGCGGCAACTACACGATCGAATACAGGGCGTCCTTCAGTTAACGTACCTGTTTTATCGATGATTAGTGTGTCAATCTTGCGTAGATTCTCAATGGCTGCTGCATCACGAAACAGCACACCATGAGTAGCACCTTGACCCGTCGCAACCATGATAGACATTGGAGTTGCCAAGCCTAGTGCACAAGGACAGGCAATAATGAGTACTGCCACAGCATTGATTAATGCATAAACCCAGCTTGATTCTTCTGGGCCGAATAGTCCCCATCCAAAGAAGGTAAGCAAGGCAATGGTCACTACAGCCATGACGAACCAACCTGCTACCTGATCAGCCATACGTTGCATTGGTGCTCTCGATCGTTGAGCTTGCGCCACCATCTGTACGATCTGGGATAACATGGTACTTGAACCAATTTTCTCTGAACGCATGATCAATGAACCATTGGTATTCAGGGTAGCTCCAATGACTTTATCGCCGATACGTTTAGTGATAGGTAAAGGTTCACCTGTCAGCATCGATTCATCCACTGAACTACTTCCTTCAGTGATTACACCATCCACAGGCACTTTTTCACCTGGGCGAATTCTGAGTAAATCTCCTACATGGACATGCGTTAGAGGAACATCTTCTTCAGTTCCATCAGGCAGGATTCGGCGAGCTGTTTTAGGAGCGAGCCCAAGGAGTGACTTAATTGCAGCAGAAGTTTGCGAACGTGCTTTTAACTCCAATATTTGTCCCAGTAGGGTCAATGAAATGATGACCGCTGAAGCTTCAAAGTAAACAGCGACACGACCCATGGAAATAAATGAGTCTGGGAAGATTTGCGGTGCAATGGTTGCGACCACACTATAAATAAATGCAGCTCCAGTGCCCAAACCAATCAGCGTCCACATGTTCGGGCTGCGATTCACAACCGATTGCCAACCCCGGGAAAAAAATGGCCAACCTGCCCAAAGTACAATTGGGAGTGACAACACCAGTTCAATCCAGCTCTGAACCGCCATATTGAACAGGTTCATTTGATGACCAAACATCGCCAAAAAAGTCACGATGATGGTCAATGGCAGTGTCCACCAGAAGCGTCGGCGGAAATCACGTAACTCCGGATTCTCATCTTCCTCTAATTCAGGAATGAGTGGCTCCAGTGTCATTCCGCATTTAGGACAGTTTCCAGGATGATCTTGCCTGATTTCTGGATGCATTGGGCATGTATAGATGGTCGTACCTGTTGTGCTTGCCGCATTAACGTGTTGAACAGTCTGATGATGCTGTGTATGTGCATCGGCAGTCGTCGTTGCGGGTTTAGCGATATATTGCACCGGGCTGCTATGAAACTTTGATTGACATTTATCACTGCAAAAAAAGTAAGTTTTCCCCTTAAATTCCTCATGGTATTTCGATTCTTCAGTGACGGTCATACCACAGACTGGGTCTTTCAGTACGTCTGTTGTAGCCTGTGCCATATGGTCCTGGTTATGATTTTTTTGATCTGACATAAATAATTCTCTTATGGAAAAGTGGTTTTATGGCCGAATTTTGGAATAAATCTCGGAGTCTGTTGAGCATAGCTGTCATAGACAGCGCCAAACTGTTTACTCATTTCAGCCTCTTCCTTAATTGCCAAGCGGCTGTACATTAAGAGTAGGATTGGAAACATAATCAGTGTCAGTAAAGTTGGCCATTGCAATAAAAAACCCAGCAAGATCATCACAAAAGCCACGTATTGTGGGTGACGTATACGTGCATAAGGGCCTGTGATCGCTAAAGAATGCTGACGTTGCGCGTTGTACAGCACGTGCCATGACGTTGATAACAGGTAAAATCCATAACCCAAGAAAACGTAACTGGCGATATGCAAAATGCCAAAATGTGGATCACCTTTTTCACCTAATAGCGTTGACCACAAGTGACCTGCATTATGAGAAAGTAAGTCAAGTTGAGGGAAGCGAGTTTGAAGCCAACCAGATAACAGGTAAATGGTTAAAGGAAAACCATACATTTCGACAAATAGAGCAATGATAAAAGCCGAAAAGGCCCCAAATGTACGCCAATCGCGCGCAGTGGAAGGTCTAAAAAAACTGAAAGCGAACATGATAAAAACTGCTGAGTTAATGATAACCAGCGTCCATAAACCATAAGCCGATTCCGCATGATTCATGATGGATCTCCTGATAAGAGCTATTTTTTGTTATCAGATATATCGGATTTTTTTTGCTGCGAGTGGTTATGCCCATGACCACCATGCATAAAAATATGCATCAGTGGACACGCTAAAAGGAATAAATAAGGCAAAGCACCGATAACGTGGGCCAAATGTTCTGTTAATAGAAAATAAGCTGCGATACCACCCAGCACGATTAGACCAATGGCATAACGTGTAGACCAGAAGTTAGGTACTGAATTATTTTCTTGGTGTTGGTGATTCATGGTGCTTTCCCCTAATTCATGGGTAACTATTTAGTTGCTGACGGAGGCATACAGTCCATCATCATCTGCATCATGGATTGCATCATGTCCATACGTTTTTCCATCATCTGCTGACGGTCAGCCATATTTGCATTCATGCTTTGGCTGCCCATCTGTTTCATCATACTCATACCTCCTTGCATGAGTTTCATGTGCTCAGCCATAAGTTTCTGACGTTCTTGTGGGGTTTTTGCAGCCATCATCTTCTCATGCATGGCTTGCATCGCCTTCATGTGTTGATCCATTGCAGCCATTTTATCTGTAGCAGTGGTGCTGGTAACTGTTTGCTTAATTGTTACTGCAGATGGTGCTGTTTTTTCAGGGTGGTGATCTTTGTGTTCATCGGATTGCTGTGCAAATGTATTCAATGACGCGGCTGCGATACATAAGCCCAAAAAAATGTTTTTGAATTTCATCATAATTTTTTCCTTTAAATAATTTGGAAGGGCTTTGTTGCACAAAGCTATTCTTGAGGGCTTCTTTAGCAATATAATTTCCAGATGAAGAAGCCTGCACCTAAAACTTACCGTACAACCAATTGGTCCTCGTATAACCAAGCTTTAATCAAGCGAG
>NZ_VPDG01000034.1:0-10377 GCF_013417805.1 Acinetobacter sp. YH12226
GCTTACGCGCCTGCGCAATGGCTGCGTCTGGCGCCAGATACCGGCCTCCATCGGAGAAACTGTCCGAGGTTATGTTGACGATGCCGAAAATGATGAGCGATTTATTCATGGGGGCTTCTATAATAATAATAATCGAGCATGAGTCTCATACGGATGCTCGGGTCGAAAGGGAATCCCCAGGCGAGTAACCTGTTTGCGGTGATCCATTAGCTGCAGGAGCAGAATAGCATACATCTGGAAGCAAAGCCAGGAAAGCGGCCTATGGAGCTGTGCGGCAGCGCTCAGTAGGCAATTTTTCAAAATATTGTTAAGCCTTTTCTGAGCATGGTATTTTTCATGGTATTACCAATTAGCAGGAAAATAAGCCATTGAATATAAAAGATAAAAATGTCTTGTTTACAATAGAGTGGGGAATATATAAGGTGTACATGTCTTGTTCTACTGAGTACAACGTGATGAAGTCAGTCGTATATGAAAACTTGCCATTTTCGCTCTCTAGCTTGATTTGTTGGTGTTTAACGAGCTTGAGTGGTGAAATGCAGTCACCGCCATAGATCGCAACTGTGCCACGCTCTTTGTACAGCTTAATGAGTTTTTTGGTGCATTTTAACGGCTTGCCGTGTTTGTCCAATTTTGGTTGGTTGCGAACAAAGATGTTATAGCGAAGATTCGAGTCACCAAGCATCCCGCTTGTTGTTTCACTGATGGTCAATTGGCGTTTAGACTTCTTATAAAACTCTAATAAGCGTTGCTGTAAATTGAACCGTGAAACACCGCATTCGATGTCAAAATCTAGACCTTTAAAAGCGTTTTTATTACTGTTGTTTCCAAAGTAACAAACTGCATCGTTAAACATTTGCGTTAAGTTTGCAAAAATTAAGAGAAAGTCGTTTTGTGGGTACGGACGTTTTTGATACATGCACCCAAACTCACTGTCTGACAACTTATAAAAATAGGTGCGAACGCCAGTATAACTGCAAAGTGAATCATAAATGCGTGTGCCTTTAATTTGAATCTGAGTAACATAGCTAGATGAAAATTCAGGGGTAGCCCAAAGCATAGGGCTGAACAGGATGTCCTTCACTAATCCATTGTCGTATGCACGGTCGCCAACGCGACTTTTTTGGTTAATGCGGTCGTTTTGGGTGTAAACATGGATGTTCTTCAGCTCCAACGTTTCACGTTTGAACACGGTCTTTTCAGCGGTAGCAGTAGCGGTCGTCATGGTGAAGTTCCTTATCGGCTTAAATACGTCTGTGCAAAAATTGCTTGCATGGTTTTAAAAATTTGGTCTGTTTCAAAGTAGTCAGAAATTTGCTCTTGGAATGGGCTTTGATGGTTGCGAACCAACGTGCGAATCGCAGAACTATTTAAGGTGTCTGAGTTGGTAAAACCATTTTTTAGTACTTTGATCTCAAAATATGGGCTAGTGGATGCAATCACACTGACAATAATGTTGCCGTCTTGGTCTGTCTTAACTGACAAATCAGCAATTGGGCTTAGCTCATGGCGTAAAAAATACATATTGTCGGGGTTATAGATTGCTTTAAATCTGATTCCGTCTTGGCATATAGCGCAAAACAGTTCATTCACCGACTCAGCAGTAAAGATCGCCCCAAACGTCACAACAACAGGCCCGACATTTTTTTGCTGTTTTTCATCATGTTTGATGGTTAGCTCGCAATGCGCTGTAATTAGGTTTTGCATGGTTTATATCCTCAAATGTGATTCAGTGGCATACGCACGTTATCCGTGCGTATGGGTGAATTGAATTAAGAAAGTTCGCGTGACCAACAATCTTCTATACGGTCGTATGCGTAGCCGTTTTGAGCCATTAACGTGCAAATGTCTTCAAGGTTTTTGCCAAAGATATTTACTGAGGTAACTTGGTCGAGTACTGATGTATGACCAAAGTTTTCTTTTAATGTTGCAACATAGATTTCAACGTCCATGAAGAAGAAATTTGTTTTATCAGCCAATGTCGGCATGTGCTGTTGAAATTGAAGTTGAGCATAGTCACTATCCGCTTGAAGATCCGCAAGGGTTAAATCACAGTTGTTGTCGATGTAATCTGAGATTTCATCAAACAATGTTTCCATGTGAGCACCGCTAAAAGTTTTAGGGAAACCGATGTATAAAGTGCCTTGTAACTGTACTGATTGAGCGTTTAAATTTGACATGCTGTTCACTCCAAGTTTTAAGCTTTCTGCTTTTGATAGTTTCATTTTATGGGAAAACACAACCTGGCAAACCTTTCTCGAAAAATAAGATTTTCAATCTTTTTTTAATCAATTAAAAAACATCGCTTGCGTACTAATATGATTTTTCTATTAGCCGTATCGCCGTAATGCATTAAGAATAATTTAACGAGCAATTAGTTAATTAATTAAGTTTAATTAAATTGTTAAGTTTTAAAACATATGAAGATGAACCAGCTCAAGACCGTCTTGTGCTTGAAAACATCACCATTGCTGAAGCGATGAAGTTAGCTGAAAACAACGGATTCTTTAAAGCAAAGTACCAGGTGCTTAAAGTGATTCAATATTTTGATGTTGAATTGGTACTCACGGCGTCTGATGTTGAGTACTGTGCTGAATTACACCAGTTTAGCGGTGGCTATAACGTGACGGTGCTTGCTGATACACCTGAACAAGATCTTATTGCAATTCTCAATTCATTGGGGATATTGAATTAGAGCCATCTCGTGATAAGAGAATGCAGCTCCGAAAAATGGAGTCTAAATTTAAATCTGCCTTTAAGGGATATGATTTATCCCAAGTATCCATAGTGATATGGTCAGTGTATGTTCACCAGTGGCACGATCGCAAAATTAGTACCGTATATATCTAAAAAAAACCACAATAACAATTGATGGTTTTTTAATGAGCTTTATAAAATGGGTTCATCATACGCACGGCGTTTGTGTTTTACATTTGGATCTATGCCAATTTGATTCGGATATAACAGGTTTAATACCTGGTTAATGCGATCAACTACGCATTGATTAAACAAGATATGACAGTTACCGTTTTCGTAGATCTTAATGCGTAATAAATTATCATCAATGCTATGCCAGATACCACGATCTAACCTGAGTTTATCTAATCTAGTGTGGTCTAAAGGCTTGCCAAATAACTGCCTTGCTATAAAGCGTACTTCTTCCACTAAATTATCTCGTCTGCAATAAGAATGGTAGCTATTGTGATGAATGATCACGCACGGGTTAATACCAGCACCAAGATTGGTTTTGTATTTGCTTGATAATTGGCAAAACAATGAATCAACTTTACGAGCATATGCCATGTGGCGCGTAGACCAGATAGATTCTAAAAATACATTCACGTTATCCATCGTGAAATCTTCAATTTCATGACGAGCAATTTTATCTGACAACGCATCATATTCTTTTTCAGATATAAAGTTTCTAAGATTGATGATCTCAGTTAACTTCCTCCAGAAGCATGACGATATTTGTTTTAAAGCAGATTCTTCAGTATTGAATGATGATGAATATGATTTTCGGGTGATTGCACTCACAATCTGGTAAGCATCAAGTTCAATATCTTTGATGCTTTCATAAATAACCTTTATTGACGATTTTGCTTTTTCGCATTGCAAAATTAGCTTTTCGACTTCAATAAAGTCTAATTCAGATGCTTGCACTTCTCTTTTTATATTTACCAACATATTCATAATTGCCCACCTAATTAGCTTAATTGTCTATATAGATATTTTAATAAAAACCATGGTCATTAATTTTTTTTTAAAATTTATAAGCTAACTTTTTCACTATAATTAAATTAAATAAGCACAACGCTTAAAACTTGGTGTAGTGGAATATGGCTCAACCTTTAAAATTCCTTTTAATACCACTGGCTATGTTAGCCAGTGTTCTGTATAATGCTCTATGAATTCATTACTTATTTTTTTAAATTAAAAATCATATGCAAAGCTTAAATGATGAAGAGTGTCGCCAAGTTGAAAGTGTAAAACAGCTTTTACAAAAAAATTTTAAAGATAAGCTTTATGCTATTTATTTATATGGTTCGTATGTTGATGGTGGTTTAAAACATAAAAGTGATCTTGATATTTTAGTTATTATTGAACGTGAAATTACCGATCAGGAAAGAAAACAATTAGCGCAGAATTTTCTAAATATATCTGTTCCGATTGGTCATGCTACAGCGCGTGCCTTAGAAATTACGATATTAGAAAAAGGGAGTATTACCAATAAAAATCATCCATATACATATCAGCTACAATATGGCGAGTGGTTGAGAGAAGAATTACTCAAAGGTGAATTACTTTATAGTCAACCTGATCCAGATATTAGTATTTTACTTAAAACTGCCCAATTACATAACATTACTATCTTTGGACCTGATATTTGCGATTGGTTAAATCCAATTAGCTATGAACAATTAATATTTGCCATGCAAAAAACTTATCCACAAATTATTGCTCATTGGAAAGACGATCAGGATGAATGTAATCAAATTTTAGCGCTATGCCGTATAGCTTATACATTAGATCATAAAACAATAGTTGCCAAGGATGTTGCTGCGACATGGTTTTTAGAATTCTTAAGTCAGATAGATCAAGACATTTTGCAACTCATAATAGATGAATATATTGGGCAAGGTCATGAGCAATGTTGGTTAGTTTTACATGATCAGCTTGCTAAAATTGTTAAAGAATTACAGCATAAAATTGAACCACTACTTTTTAACTGATGTGGAAGTAATGGATATGCTTCTTAGATTATTACCTCACTATATCTCTAAATACCGAAGAGACTTGATATTGCAAAGGGGGGCGTGGTTGGAGTTGCATGAAGATTTTAAATAAAAGCGGAGGAACTAGGGTAAAAGTTGCCAAAAAGTTTCTTCTGAAATGACTTTTATATTATGACGTTTAAGCAAAGCGGAGGTAACTCCATTGCCATAGATCTTATTCCCATTAAATTGACCATCGTAAATCATTGAACTACCACATGAAGGGCTATTTTCTTTAAGCACTACCAGAGTAGCTTTTAATAATTGAACTTTTTTTAAAGTTCTATATGCCCCTTCAATATAGATTGAAGTCACATCCTTTCCTGATTTTTCAATTACACAGGCTTTTCCATCTAAGACATCATCGCCATTACCTCCCGAAATCTCGGCAGGTTCGCGTGGTGTTGATAAACCGCCAAGAATCTCTGGACATACCATAGTAGCTTTTCCATCTTTGACTAATTTTTCGATTTTTTCGTTTAAGCTATGCGTCCCGTTATAACGTACCTTTAAGCCAGCCAGACAAGAACTTACTAAAATCATATTTCCTCTATGAAAAAGATATGTATCGATTTGCTATTTAGCCAGTACCTATTATTTTTTAAAATTAATAGGTTAGTGCTATGGATAAAACAAGAATTTAAATATGATCAATGCAAAGTGAGTTATTTTTTTTCTAACCCACAAAGCTTATAGATTAGTTTGATCCTTTTTGTTTAGAAAATTTATCAACAGTTCCCATAACAATAATGAAAAAAATAGGGACAAACACTAAAGCAAGAAGAGTTGCACTGATCATTCCTCCAAATACGCCAGTACCTATAGCCTTTTGGGTTTCAGAACTCGCACCACTTGCAAAAACTAAAGGAATAACTCCGCATGTAAATGCTAAAGAAGTCATTAAGATTGGACGCAAGCGCAATTTTGCAGCTTCAACGGTTGCTTTAACTAAACTCATCCCATCTTCTCGGAGAGCCTTAGCAAATTCAACAATTAAAATGGCATTTTTCGCTGATAATCCAATGATGGTAATCATACCAACCTTAAAGAAAATATCATTGGGCATACCTCTTATCATTACAGCTATAAATGCACCTATAAGCCCTAGAGGTACAACCAACATAACAGAAAGAGGGATGGACCAACTTTCATATAACCCAGCTAAAACAAGAAATACTACGAGCATAGATAGAAGTAATAAAAATATAGTTTGCGATTCAGCCTGTTTTTCTTCTAAAGAAATACCACTCCATTCATACCCCACACCTTTTGGAAGTTGTTTGATTAAATTTTCCATTTCTGACATTGCTTGACCAGAAGATATACCAGGTGCTGGACTACCCGTAACACTTAAAGATGGACGACCATTGTAACGATTGTATTGTTGTGGGGAGTATTGCCAAACTGGAGTAATAATCTCAGACATAGAAATCAGTTTACCACTTTGACTATTTACTTTGATTTGTAAAATATCATCAATACTCATACGTGATTTGGCATCAAGTTGAACAATAACTTGCTGCATACGATCTTGATTTGGAAAATCGTTGATATACATTGAACCCATTGAAGTAGAAATGATATCGGTAACATCACTGAAGTTAACACCTAATATTTGTAGTTTTTCACGATCAATTTTGAGTTGTACAGAATTTCCATCTGGTAAACCATCAGAGTAAACATCTACAACTTTTTTACTTTGAGTTGATAAACTGAGTAATTGATCTTGGGCTTGTGCTAATGCTTGCATGCCAATATTTCCTACATCCTGCAATTGTAATGAAAATCCAGAAGAGCTTCCTAATTCATCAATTGCTGGAGGCAATACAGACATTACTTGGCCTTCCGAGCTGTCAGCCATTGCAGTATTCGCATTATCCACGACTTGTTGGGCAGTAATTTTACGGTCCTCAAAGGGGAGTAAATTGGTAAAATACATTGCTGTATTTTGCCCTGAACCACTAAATCCAAAGCCTAAGATCGCCATATTATCTTGAATACCAACTTCTTTATTTAGATGTTCCTGAAATTCAGTAACAACTTTTTTGGTACGTTCTTGTGTGGCATCAGAAGGAAGTTGAATTGATGTCATAAACCAACCCTGATCTTCTTCTGGCATAAATGCAGTAGGTACTTGTTTAAAACAAAAAAGAAGTGCAACAACAATGCCTATAAAAAATAGCATAGCCGTTCTTTTATGTTTAATGACTTTAAATAAACCATGTTCATATCGATTATTTAATTTTTCAAAACTTCGATCAAACCAAGCAAAAACACCTTTTTTCACATGATTTTTATCTATTGGTTTCAACATGGTTGCACATAAAGCAGGTGTCAAAGTTAAGGCTAGGAATGCTGAGAATAAAATCGAAACTGACATTGTGATAGTGAATTGGCGATAAATAATCCCTACTGAACCATTTGCTAAAGCCATTGGTAAAAATACTGCAGCCAAAACCAAAGTAATACCAATAATCGGATTCGTAATTTCTTTCATCGCCTTCGAGGTGGCATCTGCAGGGGACAAGCCTTCTGATACCATGATTCTTTCCACATTTTCAATCACTACAATGGCATCATCTACAATGATCCCAATCGCCAGCACCATACCAAACATGGTTAGGACATTGATAGAAAAGCCAGCAAGTAGCATTACAGAGAACGTTCCTAGCAATGCTATGGGAGCAACAATAGCTGGAATTAAGGTATAACGAACATTATGAAGAAATATGAACATTACAATAAAGACTAAAACCATGGCTTCAATCAATGTTGTAATTACTTTTTGAATAGAAACTTTAACAAATGGTGCAGTATCATAAGGGATTGAGAATTTCATTCCATCAGGTAATGAAGTACTCAATTGGTTGATTTTTGCCTTTACCCCTTCAGCAGTTTTAACGGCATTTGCATTGGGACTCATTTGTATTGCTATTGCTGTAGATGGATTACCATTCTCTAAAATGGCAAAACTATAAGACTGCGCACCAACCTCAATATGAGCCACATCTGATAACAGTACAGTTGCCCCATTTTTATTCGAACGTAAACTAATTTTTTTAAATTGTTCAACAGTCTCCAATTGCCCTTGTGCTGTTAATGGAATCGTAATTTGCTGTCCTTTGAGGGCAGGTGTATCACCTATACGACCAGGTGAAATCGGGAGGTTTTGATTTTGAATAGCCGTATTTACGTCTTTAATACTCAGACCATAAGATACTAAACGATTTGGATCGACCCAAATGCGCATAGCTTTTTCAGCTCCAAAATTCTGGATTTTCCCAACCCCATCAACTCGCTTGATTTCTTCAATGACGTGTCGTGTCATGTAGTCACTTAGGTCTATTTCAGAATATTGATGATTAGGGGAGTTCAGACCTATGATCATCAAAAATCCAGATGAAGCTGCATCAACCATAAGCCCTTGTTGTCGAACAGGTTGAGGTAGTCTCGACTCAATTGCTTTGATTTTGTTTTGAACATCAACTTGAGCAAGCTCTACATCTGTACCAGGCTTAAATGTAGCAGTAACAGTAGCGCTACCAGAGGTATCTGAACTTGAACTGTAATACAGTAAATTCTTAACACCTGACATTTCTCTTTCAATAAGTGTTACAACACTGTCATTGAGCGTCTTTGGTGTAGCTCCAGGATACATTGCTGTAATACTAATTTGTGGTGGAGCTACACTTGGAAAGCGTGCAATTGGCAATTTAGGTATACTTAATACACCAAATAAAATAATAAATAAGGCGATGACCCAAGCAAAAATTGGTCGACGAATGAAAAATTGAGACATTATTGCTGCCCCCCATTTTCATTATTCGTTATAGGTGCTTGCCATTGTTTTACTTTTAGTCGCTGATTAGGTTGAATACGGTCTACACCTTCGACAATGATTTTTTCACCCGCATTTATACCTTGCGTGACTACATAACTATTTTGATAACGCTGACCCAGTTGCACAGTTTTACTTTGTGCTTGCTCTTTTTGGTTGATAATAGTTACATTCGCCTTACCACTAATATCATGTTGGATAGCTTGCTCTGGCACTAAAATCGCATTATCAACTTTTGTTCGGCTCATGTTGATACGGACATACATGCCGGGAAGCAATTTTTGACTAGGATTATTCGCTAAAATACGGATAGTCACATCACCAGTATCGGGATCTACTTTAGTGTCTGAAAATAAAATTTCACCCCTTACATCGTATGGCTTACCTTGACTATTTAGTATTTCAACGTTATGGCTAGCATTTGACAAATTCCCTTGTTGTAATGCTTCCTGTATTTTTTCATAATCAGTAATTGACTGTTTTACGTCGATATACACTTTATCAATTTGCTGTACTACTGCCATGGCTTTAGTATCACCTTGGCTGACTAATGCACCTTCAGTCACTAAAATCTCACCAATAATTCCAGATATTGGCGATGTAATTGTTGCATATTTTAGGTTAAGTTGTTGACGTGAAAGTATCGCTTCCATTTGAGTAACATCAGCTTTTGCTTTCTGATATTCTGCTTCAGTATTGTTATATTCTTGCTTACTAATTGCATTAACTGTCACCAGTTCAGCGTATCGTTTTAACAAAATTTGAAGGCGTGTTACTTCAGCCTCAGCACGATGTAAAGTTGCTCTATTACTTTTGACATCAGCCTGAAATATTTCAGAATTTAATTTAAAAAGTGGTTGACCTGCATGTACATAAGTACCCTGTTTAAATAGAACTTTATCTACTATGCCACCAACCTGAGGGCGAATTTCAGCAATACGATATGCAGTGACACGCCCAGGGAGATTTTCAATCAGATTTATTGATTGTGTTTGGGCAGTCATTACACTTACTGATGCTAACGGTGCATCTGCTGAATGATGCTCTGCATTTTCTGATTTTGAGCAGCCTATTAGTAGCACAGTCATAATGCCAGCTGAGCTAACTAAATAACGACTTTTTTTCATAATTTCCATCTTTGAATAGGGTTAAGCTCATACAGTTAAATGATAAATAGCGGTATAACTAAAGTTTAGATTAACTGGTGAAGAGCTTACTAAAGTGACATTTTGCTTAAACTATATAAGTGAAGTAGGCATTGTATTAAACGAATATTTAAATCATTCGATTTAAATATTCTAAGTTAATAAAATAGTGACTTATAAAATAAAAAACGGAAGGTTTTCATTTTCACTGGTTTGATGACATAAAATCTTAAAGCTAAGTATTGATTTCTAAATCATATTGTTGCAGTACACTAGGGGTCAATATACATTTGAATATTGATGAATAAATTCCTAATTGATGTTGCATTTTCCATCCTTCAGAAAAATCTGCCATTAACCAAATAACCTCATCTACAAAAATATGCTCAATTGCAATAAACCAATATTCTTTTTCAAGATCTGTCAGCGTTACAAATTCAGCATATCCTTGTTTAAAAAGATTCCACTCATCAACTGTAAACAGAGGTGGTTCCACTTGTTTGAACAACTAAAAGCGTATTTATAAGTGATATTCCGCTCTAGTTAAGCCACCTTGTTTTGTTGGGGTAGCTGATCATAGTAAAACTCATTTGGTGTCATTTTGTCTAGACTCGAATGA
>NZ_VPDG01000035.1:0-10376 GCF_013417805.1 Acinetobacter sp. YH12226
GTTGAATTTCCTTGTCAGACATAGTGATCAACATCTCTAATTTATATCCAGTCCATGATGGTAAAAACCATCATAAACTAGACATTTTTATTGGTGAGAATATAGACACTTTAAATGGTTTCTAACATTTTTATTGCGTATAACAGCCATTATGTTAAATGATCTGAAAGATTTAATTGCTTACTATAAGACTCATCCCACAATATTGAGATATAACGAAAATGAACGACCAGGAAATTTATCAAAAAATTGGCGAACTTTTATGGTCGGTAATGCCTAAAGAAGCAGTTGAAATTCATTTTATAGGCTGTATTTACTCTGATTATTCCGCAGGAGGGACAGAGTGGTTAACCGTTAAAAATACAATTGATAGCTTTGAAATGGGGGAAAGACCTTACTTAATTGAGGATCAACTAATGGATCATATTCTAAATTTGAACTCATTAGATATCTTTAAAGAAAAGTGGACGCATTTTAGATTTAAATTGACAGATCAAGGTCGATTTAATGCTGAATTTGGATATATTCCAAGAGAAGATAGTTGGGTCAATTTATATATGAAAGGAATTAGCGATCTTTCTGAGGAGGAGTTAGATAAAGATTATCCCTATATTCCTAAAGAACTGTGGGAAGAAAGAGTAAGAGTTAAGAATAGTTAAAATTAACATAATACACCTTATACGAAATGCGTTATAATTATCCTTATAATTCAACGCTGTAGTTTCTAGTTGATAGCCCATCTTCCCCAAGTTGGGCTTTTTTTATGATTTTTCACGTTCCACGCTTAATAAGTGAGCAATGTTCCACACTTTTGTTTAGCTAAAAATAACAATAAAACCTTACTCATCTGTAAAAACTGCCCGAGCTAAACGGCCCAATAGTCCCCTTTTTTTAGGTTCCGGTTCAACGTGTTCAGGAATAGGTATACGCTTGTTGTCTTCCCCAAAAGTAGTCAATGCGTCATAGTTCGACTCAATCTCTGGCCGAGGATCTGTTGCTATATTTAGATTAGTAGATTCATTTAGCTTACTAGTATTTTCTTGTTTTGGCTGTTCTAACGTGCCTTTAAACTCAATTCTATGAGTGAGATCTTCAATATGTTGCATCAAAGACTTTTCTCTTTGATTTGCTAAATCTAACTGATTTTTGAGTAAAGAAATTTGATCTTTTAATACATTTTCAACTTCAGACTGAACGTGTACCTGTACATCCTTCTGGACTTGTTCAGTACGTGTACTGGACTGAACACTAACTGGATTGCCATAAACTCTGATAAGTTCCGATAAGTCTATAAGTCCATCATGATCTCTTGATAATTCACCACTTTTTATAGATTCATAGATTGTTGTTCTTGATTTTTTAAAAGCTTTACTTGCGTCCATTATGCTAAATTTTGTTTTGTTCAATGTAATCCCTCAGCGCGTGTTTAAGGATGTTCATCTGAACATCTTAGCTGAACATATATCTTATTTTGAATTAAATCGTACTTTTCTAGGTATAGCAGCAATTTTTCAAACTTTTTGTTCAATAGTAAAGTCGATATTGAATTCTGCTAGTTTTTCAATCCATCTATTACCTTCGTTATTTTTAAAATCAATTTTTATTCTTTCTACTAATTCGTCTGTAGTCTCACCAGATTCTTTGAATCTCAAGCTCAATTCTTCACTTTGAATTATCGTTAAATAAACCATTTTTGCAGTTATTTTATTTTGCTCTTGGTTACTACCAGTTTCACTTTGTTGATTAGCTCCAATAGTTTTCTTTTTTCTAACTATAAAATTAACATGACTAGCTTTGCGTCCTTCTTTCTTGACTGCTTTAAACTCAATAGTAAGTTCTGTTTTAGAGTTAATGTCATCAATGTGGGGTTTAAGAATAGTACTTTTGAAATCTCTATATTCTGGGTATGAATTTTCTGCCAGACCTAAAGCACTTTTTAATTCTTTAATGGATACATCGAAATTAGACCGAAATTCATTTTGTACCAAGAATGGGTAAAGTTTTAAACCGTGACCATGTAAGGCAACAGCCGACTTAACTTTAAATTTTGTATACGAATTTTGTTTATTAAAAACATACATAATGTATAGGGCAAAATGCGTGAAAGAAATATAAAAACATCCATCCTTGTATGAGCATGTACTAATGAGTCTTGTTCGAATATCTCGATCTTTTCCAGGATGATAAAAAACTACACTGTGGTCGTAGAGAGCATCTACTACTCGGTTTAAGGCTACATAAGCACTGCTTGGCTTTAAGCCCGTCAATTCAGCATATTCTTTAGCTGTTACAGTGAATTCTGTTGTTTCATTGGGATCTGATGCTAGCCGAACTTTAGGGCTAAAAAAGAATAGCAATTTTAGAATATCGTCTTTTGGTGATTTCTCATGCTTCAATTGCCAGAAAATATTTTGAAAGACAGCATAGTCTTTTGGATAACGTTTGGCAGGTGCTGCAAGAGGAAAAAGAGATTTGTCATGTTCCTCAAAATTTTTAATTTTCTTTAATGATACAGCCATCTAAAATTACTATTCTTCTATTATGTGGTGGTATTTTCAATACTACTTACCCCCACTTATTAAGTCAAGCATATCTTGATTACAACCTAACATTTCGCCCCCACTAATCTAACATTTCGCCCCCACTAATCTAACATTTCGCCCCCACTAATCTAACATTTCGCCCCCACTAATCTAACATTTCGCCCCCACTTAAAGTCAAAAACCTAACATTTCGCCCCCACTTAAAGTCAAAAACCTAACATTTCGCCCCCACTTTAGTGTCTGAAACACTGATATAGCAATACATTGAGACTGGTCGTAAAGCTTTTTAAAAGCTTTTTAAAAGCTATTAAAAGCTTTTAATAAAGCTTTTAAAATTAGTAAATTAAAAATTGCCCTTGGTTTTCGCTACGCTCAAACTCTATTGAATCTCGCTTTCGCTCGATTCGTGGGGCAATTTTTAGTTAATATTCTTGTTACTTTAAGAAAAGGCAAAAGCAACTCGGAATTCGCTTCGCTCATAAGTTTTTTATGCTCGCTTCGCTCGGTCTAGGTGCAAAGATCAGCATGTGATCTACTTTCAATTTGTTGAAGCAAATATTTTAAAAAGCAGTTTTTCAGGGAGTCTAGGCGCAAATTTTCGTTGTGTCGCTCGTAGACACTCGCTAAAGAGGATCTGAGATGAGCAAAGATAAAAAAGATGAAGATTTGGTTTCTCTCTCGATGAAGAACTTCAACAAACCACGATGGTTTAGAGCCAATGAAGATGGTGTCTTTTGTGAAGTAACTTGGGAGGAGTTCTTTAAAAACAATGATGACCCAACAGGGTTAGAAGATTTTATGACAGATCGTGAGTAAGATACACCAAAAGGTGTGGATTTATAGTGCATGGTTTGCTTTATTTGGTGTTTTAACGGTTATTCCTATGCCTACCTACAGGTTTAGATTTAAAGTGTCTTAAAACGCAAATGGTGGGTATTTAGACAACCCACCTCGTTTCGATATTCTGTTGGCTAAGAATATCCGAGGGGGTCTATAAAATGCTTATGACGTATGCACCGTAAAATTTTATCGAAGTGCTGTTTGCCAACCAACTAACACCAAACTTCAAAACGCTGAATTTATTCATAAAATCAGAAAATATTTATCCTATGGTGGATAACAACCTCGAAAAACTATGTCTTCAGAAGTTTAGTTTAGTCCGAGCGACCAACTCGAACAGCAGGGGAGACCAATCCCCATTTAACCTTTTTGACTCTCCTGTGGCTTTAAATCCACAGCCTTCAAGCACTATGACCATGCAGGAAGTAACACACTCAACTACAGTCCCCTGTAGCCTCAACATCACTCTTTCGCAAAACCACGATTCCCTTAACAAGTCATTTCTGACAACGGTAGCTATGGCTTTTAACCAACTTTTGATAAAACAACTCAAAAGAAAATTCTTATTGATTATCAATTTTACCTGTAATTATAGATCACTATCTATTTTACAAATAAAAAAAACAATAACTTATTCAGAATTATGACGGTACAACTTCGGCAAAAAATCTACCTTATATGCGCTACTAAAGATCGCTCCAACACATCTATGCCGATAACTAAAAATTTAGTTATTCAAAAACTTAGGTGACAAAACCTAATGACATAAAAGTGCGTCCCAAGTTATCAATTGAAGTCTTAACAAGCAGTACGTTCATCCACTAAGTTTCTAAGCTTTTTCCTTGCTTTTCGGTACGCAGTTCCAAAATACCGATTCCGCAGCTTAAAAAATATCATCATGGGTAGAACACTTACTTAGCACAGTCGATGAGGATCTCTCCCCACCTTTAACACGTTTAAGCTATACATCGACCTTTCGAGCCAAAATGGAATGTCATCACGACAATTTCACCACCTGACCAAAAAGTGCCACTCTCGCCAGCTTTCACCTTGATCGCCTGTACCCTCTCGAATACCGCAGAAGCCATCGTGTGTGCCACGCACCTCGCCAAACCATAAAGATTCAGCGAAGAACGGTAGTTATTAACGCTACTCTCCATCATTGGATTTCACTCACTATTTCTTCAAAAGCAGGATTTCAGCCCTTTCAGCCTAGAATGGGGTTTAACCCATTCGCCACCTTTCGGTGATTCCGTTTCCTTGTCGCCCAACTTCAAGAACCAACAATGAAGTGGATTGAGTAGAATTTGAGGGTAGGCAAAAGCCACCCCTCATCAGCCCTCATCAAAGCGTACCGAGCCACAGTTAAATGGCAGTCCGCTTCGTCAAGCAGTTTTCAGGCTGTCAACCTTTCCACTGTGAGCTGTTGAAAATCAAAATTTTTAGTGTGCCTAACGGCACACTAAAAAACGGTTAAAGGTCTTTTAGGTGCGTTGGTCAGACACACTTCACAACTGATTTAAAAAGCATAATGCACAAAAAATATGCTGTCTAGAGTCGTTTTGCAGGAACTACTTATTACGCGATTACAAATACCGTCTAAAAGTCCTTAAAACTTGTTTCGCAAGTTCACCATAGCTTCGCTATAGAAAAAGCAAAAAACAGCTTAAAACCAAAAATCCTTTTACTCGATTACAATGCTATTTTTTGAGCAAAAAACCGTGTATTTTGTGAATTAACCCTTGATTACAATAATTGGAAAATAATTGGATGATAATTTTTAGTCCACACACAAAATTCACCATGCAAAGGCTCGCTGACCATGTTGCCAATGGTGCATATTTTTACTTCACTTTTGAGTATGACAGCTCCAAAAAATCCATTGATTCGGTGCTAGAAAAACTGACAGAGCGTTATGAACTGGGTCTTTCTCCAAGACAAAGGAATTACCGCCTTGAAACGGGTCGCCCAATTTGCACCATGATCGTCCAAAGGGATGTTTTTAACGTAGAAAAATGGTTTTTATATTGTCTATTTACCACGCCAACAAGCAGAGATTTCAATACATTCAACGGTATTGAGGTTAATAAACTTGCCAAAGAGTCCGAGCGTTTAAAAATTGCGAATCTTAAAGAGAAGTACAAAGGCTTTAAGTGGGATGTCGATAGTATTTCAGCAGAGTTAAACCTTATTGCAGGCCATTTCAAAGACAATGAACCAAAATTATTTGCTTTAAAGAATCCTGTCGCTGTGAAGCCTACAGCTTTAATAACTTTAGAGCTTTTCAGAGATACGCATAAAACCTATAAACAGCTTATCCTGGGTGATGAGAAAGACTACAAAGATCGAGTAAGGGCTTATACGTGGACTTGGCGGTATACTAAGCAAAGTGTTGAAAAAATTAAGAAAAAATTTATTGATACTATTCACAAATTGGTTAGCCAAAAAACAACAGCTTCGGCAGAGAAGAACAGGGCAGACCTTAAAAATCTTTTTCTTTTGGTGGAAACGTGGTCAGTGTTTAAAGCAAACCGTTCCCAAGCAGGGCAAATACTCCATTTTGCTCATCGTTTTTTACATAAACGAGCAAAAAAAACGTGGAACCAAATCGAACTATCACCGCCCCACTTAACCTATTTACCTCGACTACCGACCTATGCAGATACTATTTATGAATACAACTATCGGCGCGATCTTTTTGATGAGCATGGAGTTGAAGTACCTTTAAAACTTATTAAAGATTATTATGGTGGTAGTTATTACAACACGCCAATTAAAGCCTATGTAGCTAAAGAGTTAGAAATGCGTGAGAACGGCAAAGCCATTGCTCAAAAAGCAGATGAGCTTTACTTACAGGTGCTTGAAGATGAGTAAATCCACCAAGCGAAGCGTAGCTTTTTTTCTTGTCGTCCTGAATTTCGCATAAGAGATTTTATGTTAAATGAGGTAATATTTTTACAAAAGTCAATTGTCAGACTTTAGCTAAAATTAGCTAATTTTTTGAAAATTTTTCTCTCAAAGTCTGACAGTTGCACAGTATATATATACAGTAGATAATGGCTTTAATTTATATATATTAAGTATTTAAAAAGGAATAATGCTGTGGCTAATCTACTCCAAAAAATTTCATGGAATGAAAATTTATATCAAAAACCAGATATATCTGGATATGCAATTGAGAAAGGGAATGATAATTATATTTCTCATTTTGGTATTGGTCATGAAGCATGGAATTTCAATAAAAATGAATTAATTGATGGTAAGGTTTATGGCTATTTGAAGGCTGATGTTTCTAGCTTATTTTCTGAAAAACATAATATTTTCTTTTTTTCTAGGGATAGTAATGGTGATTTATTCTTTGTTGGTTATTACAAGGATTGTAAATATCTAACAGAAGAGGAAAGAATTAAATTAAAAGAAAAAATGGTTGAATCAGGTCTTTTAGATAAAAGAATTAATCAAGTTTACAGAATTCTGAAAAATGAAGACGATTTTTCAGAATGGTCATGGGATGATGTAGAAAGTGAGTTTGGATTTGAAGTCAGTTCTTTTAAATTAGAAGTATTACCTGAAAATATCACGATTTTTGAAAATAAAATTCCTTTCACAGAGCAAGACTGTATTGAAGTTTTGGAAAAGGGATGGCAGGAAAGATACGGAAATTATACGTTAATTACTGATTTAGATAGATTTTTATCTAAATTTCTTATGAAATAATTTAGATATTCTAAAATATTGTTGAGATGAATTCTTGTGAAATATAAAAATGTAGCTTTGGCTTTATTATTAATAACAATGGGTTTTAATACCCAAGCAAAGAATGTAGATTACTATTCAATTTGCTTGGATTTGAGTGGTAACATCAATAACGGAGTGGTAGAGCAGTGTAGTGACTATGCTATTACTAAGTATAAGTCTGAAATTACAACGATTTTTAATCAAGTAAAAAAGAGTAATATTCAAAAATATAATGTACTTAAAAATCAGCAGGCACAATGGTTAAAAAATACCGAAAAAACATGTGAAAACAGTCAAGTACACTATACATATTGTATGCTCGGTGAATATGATGAACGTTTAACTAAATTAAAAAAACAGTTAAAAAATTAAAGCTATTCGGGGTAGTGGAAAACTTTATACGAAATAAAAATGGGAGCGATAAGCTCCCATTTTTACGAATGATTTTTCAATTCATTCAGCATGGCATCACGCAGAATTTTATTCATACGTGTCTGATAACCTTTACCTTGAGCCTTTAACCATTGCATAACGTCTGAATCAATACGAACAGTCGTCACTTGCTTAGTTGGTTTATAGAAAGGATTCTGGACAGCATTTTTCCAGAAGCTGTCATCAAGTTCAGGAATATCTGAAAAATCGATTTCACTGTCTGGACGTTTAGCTAACGCTTCCAGTCTTGCCTTTTGTTCTTCAGACAAAACAGGAGGATTATTCAAATCCATTTTGTAGGTAACGGTTTTGCTCATATTGTTTCCTCTCTTTTTTCTCTGCCTGTCGTGCCGAAATAATGCGGATATGATCAATCCCATTATGATCTTGTACAGTATGAGCCACTAATAAAACTGTCTGGCCGTGTACGAGACCTATCGCTTGCCAACGATATTCACTATTTTCAAAGCGATCCTGTTTGAAGACGGCATAGGCATCATAAAAAACCAAGGTTGCATCTTCGAAAGCTACACCATGTTTTTTGAGGTTTGTATCTGCTTTATGCTCATCCCATGAAAACTCAATTTCCATAGTTGTATCGCTTTTTGTTAATATAAAAATGTTAATACAAAATTGTAAATTTTGCAAAGTTGTTCCACTTTTTATTGGCAAAATATTACAGAATCGAACATAAAAAAGCCGACTTGTTTCAAAATCGGATTTTTGGACATTTTTGGATTTTTCTGGTTTGAATAAGTATCTGATATTTATATTAATATACAAGTGTACTTCGTATAACCACCATTATGTTAAATGGAGGTTAGATTGGTGGAAAACTCCAGTTTTTGAAACTTCAAATAGAAGCTCTTTCGTTCAATTAGTAATTGTAATTTCTATATAAATTTATATTCTATTGAATAATTATTTCATAAATTCTCCTATCATATTTGGCTGCATATGTAGCTACTTCTTGATTAATCTTTTTATGACTTTTATCTACATATGAAAAGATTATTGAATCCTCATTATGCTGCTCATAGTTGATGGCGTATTTATATTCCGAATAAGGATAAAGAGTACCTAAGCTATAAGTTTTTTGAGCACTGATATAAGTTATTTTAAGATCTGTGATTGGGGCATTGGTCCAATTTTTAATAGAAATATATCCATTGTTTTCTAATGGTTGGCATCCTATAATTAAAACTAATGCAAGACAGTAAAATAGGCTATTCTTCATTTTGGTAGTTCTGTTCAATTGGTCTTATGAGTCGACTAATAACTATAACTTTTGAGGTATCACAGCTAGGATCTACTTCAGTTATCCAAGAATAATTATTTTTTTCTAGAGGATAGGATTCTCCGCCTCCATATGCTGCTTTATCACCTAAAAAATAAGTATCCGAATCTACTTTTAGGCTCTTAGTTTCCATATCCCAATCTAGAGTTTTTGTAGCAAAAATTGGCAGAACTTTAGATCCATCAGCATGTTCTAGGTATAGGCATTTACCTTCCCTAATAAGCTTAGCCTCACTATAACTTGCATTATCTGCTCCCCCCGTATATTGAATACGTGGAACAACTATATTTGATTCAATTTTTTCTGTAACTGGACTACAGGCTGCAAGTAAACTTAATAAAATAAATTCTAATCTTTTCATATTAAAGGAATTTTTTGATAAAATAATAATAGAGAAATTAAAGCAAATTATTCCAAAAGGCTCTGATTAAAAATTGTTAAAATTAATAGATATATGAGATAAAATTATGAAAAAATTTTTATATTTTAATTTCTTAGCAATTATTTTGACCTACGTATCTTTGCTTTATCAAAAAAATATATTAGTTGACCGCATAGTTGTAGATAAGCTTGGAGAAGTTGAAGTCATAGCTGGGGGATTTCCTCTACAGTTCCTTATAGATGGTGAAACCTCTCCAGTCGGAAGTATAAGTATCAATCCTTTATTTATTTTCATCGGCATGGATCAATTTGTTTTTCTCAATTTTTTTATTGATTATTTATTTTGGATAAGTATTTTATTTGCTTTTTCTATGATTGTGAAAAAGTACAGAATTGTATAGATCTCCTAAAATTAACATAATACACGTTATGCGAAATTAGAAAAATGAGTTTATTGCACTGATATTTATCTGTTTTTTAAATTTTAGACCTGGGTTGGTGCCCAGGTTTTTTTTGTTATTCACCAATTAAAATGTCTATGTGATAAACCATTTAAAATGTCCTGTTTTTAACCACAAGAGTCAAGCACAGGATTTAACTTTCTTTGTTCAATAACAGCTTTCTGAGCTTTACGACTCGGCATACTTTTCTTGAGACGGGAACGTTTATTCTGTTTCTCCAACTCTTCATGTTGTTGCTGGATATGCGCCAGAACTGAGCCTAATCTTTTATTCTCAACCACTTCATTCTGCTGTAGTCCAGCCAGTTTATTGAAGACGCTATAGTTGATCTTCCGTCCTTCATGCATGAGGGCCACAGTGCCATCCGGGTACTCCAGAAATGAAATGTATTGCCCAACAAGCTTATGATTCAGCTCTGTCGGTTCAAGCAGATAAATACACTTGTCATAGGTGATGGTTAGGTTCTTCGTGACCTTACGCGGTTCCTGCCAAGTGAATATATCCTCCAGCTCAGCATCAGATTCCGTTAAAGATCGATGTAAATTCTTCGAGTTTCTCGCACACTTGGCAAACTTCTGATTGAAGTGCTCAATGAAGCAGGGTAGCCATGCATTGGCTTCGGCAATTGAACTGATGCCTTCCAGACGCATCTCCTTGATCAAACGGTCTTGAAGGGTTCTATTC
>NZ_VPDG01000036.1:0-10143 GCF_013417805.1 Acinetobacter sp. YH12226
AAAGTGAAGGTAGGGTTTGTTTTAATGTTAAATCTAGATTCTGAGATAAATTCATAAAAAAAGAGCGTATTTACATACGCTCTTTTTACAGCATTTTAACTTTTTTTGCTTAACTGACTGGCATTACTCAAGTGAGGGGATTTTTTTATTTTAGTTTTATGCTTTAGGTTGCTCTATGGCTAAAAACAATCCCTCCAGTTAAGCTTGCAAGGATAGATAGGAGCAGACTCCAAACAGATACAATAAGAAGGAAAATCAATATTCCACAGCCAATCAAAGTTGAAACGAAAGCAATATCTTGATCAAAAGGATGATGGATCGCCACTTGATAATAATAAGACGTTATCCAGCTTGAAATAATAGTGAGTAAAATACAAAGTCCTTTGCCTGAAGGCGTATTTAGACTGGAATCTGTTATCCAACTTAGCATGTCCTCATCTACTCAAAGTCGATAAAAACGTTTAGCATTTTCATAAAAAATCGACTTTAAGGCATTTTCATTGTAGTCCTGCACAATATCGCTAAAGGCATCAATAATGTTGGTGAGTGAGCTACTGACACTGTCCATTGGAAAGTTGGATGCAAACATCACGCGCCCAGAACCAAAACAGTCTAAAGTATGCTGGATCACGGGTGCGGCACGTTCCACTAATTCCTGTTTACTTGCCAGCCGTTTCTGCGTGTGAAAATCATGTCCCAAGACTGGCATAAACAGACCAGACATTTTGGTCGATACATTTTTGCATTCGGCCAGTTCTGCCAACTGATCTTTCCAGTCTGCAAATATCTGGGTGCGATCTTGTTCGGTCTTGCCTGTAGCTTTGCCCACTTTGCCAAATAAACCTGCGGGCGTACCCAGATGATCCAGCACAATAGGGGTGTTTGGAAAGGCTTTGGCCAGCGCAGTAACATCCGCAATCTGGGTAGAGTACACCCAGGCATCAAAGCTTAAATCTTGCCTGGCCAGTTCCTCAAAACCTTTCAAGAAATCTTTATTACGATAGAGATGCGGTTCATCCGTCCAGGCATGAATTCCTTTATCTGAATGTACCGCAGCCATTTTACGGATGCCGCGAAATTTGGGAGAAGCTTCGCGATGCAATTCAATCAACTGTTTAAATTTTTTCTGCCGTGGATCAGCCGTAGCGACAATTCCACCTAACTGGATATTGTGCTGGTCAAAAGGAAGTCCAGCGATAAAATGGGTTTCATCCACCACGCCTGTGCCTTTCTGGTCATGCCAGCTGGCTTCAACATGCACAACTTGCTCAACTTCATAATGTCCTGCATCTCTCTTGTAATTTGCAGGCAGATAAGGTGCAGTCAGGTGCTGTGTCAGGCCAATGGTCTCAATGACGTCTCTGGGTTTCAACAGTCGAACCATTCTGTCTAGTAATTTGGGATGATTGCCGAACAGCTTTACCGCTAGCGCTGCCGCATGTGGGGTATTGTACGGATCCCATTGGTGGATATGAGGGTCAATGATCGGGAAGGGAAGTTGCTGCATACTATGCCTTGTTTTCGTTTATTTATTATTCAATTTATATAGTGCTTAAATCACTTTAAAGTCAATATGATAAATGACAGCAAATAAAAAAAGCCCCGCGGGGCTTTTCGTATTTTAATCAATGATCATGCTTGTGATCATGGTTATGCTTGTTGGCATGAAACTCTTCATTGTGACGGAAACGTAAATAGTTTTCGAACTGTTCACAGTATTCATCATAGTTATCTTCCAGCATCATTTGAAATTGCTGCAAGATATAAGACATGACCTGATCTTTGGCATCGCGCATTTCATTCCCATCTTTAAAATTATTTGCTGCCACCCAGGTATTAAAACGGGCAGTACCAAATAACATCGCCGCACTGACTTGACCGCGCTTATCGCTCGGTTTTTCCTGTGAGCCTTTTTCTACGCGACAAAACTCGTTGGCTTGTTGAATAAATTCATCAGCACGTTCAAAGAATGCCGCATTTAACGCTTCTTCTTCGGTTACATCGGTTGCTTCAATCTTTTGAACCATGAATTTGTTCCTAACACTAAAATCTCAATCGCTAATTATAGGCAAAGCCTTGCAGAAACTAAACCTTTGCCTTAATCTAAAAAAATAGCCTAAGCATATAAAAGTGAATGCCATGCAGGATGCGATTGCAGTACAAAGCCTAAAAAGTGATATTGCCTTATTGCGCCAGAATATTTGGCCACCGGCAAATCTAGCCAATGTTGAAGGCTTGCCGATTTATTATGGCAGCCAGTCACAGGTAGATGAATACTATAGCCAGTGGCTCGGGCTGATTGAAAGGGCACAGGATCTGTTTCAGCCTTTTATGGAAGATGAAATCTTGGATGCGATCCATCTGCCGAGTCATTTAAACCTGCCGCTGTTTTATTTTCATGTTGACCGGATCCGGATCAATAAAACCCGTGCCAAAGAATCCAAAACTTTTCGTGGGGTCGCCAGTCTGATCGAAAAATGTGGCCAGTTCGAGCCAGAACAGGTTGCGGCCATGCGGCAGTGGCTTGATAGTGACGATACCGCAGTATTAGTGGCACACCGTGAATTTGTAGATTTACGCACTTATGTGTTTCAGCATGGCCAGAGCGAATATACGCGCACCCGTTTTTATGTGAATGGGATTGTGCTGAGTGTTGAGCCACATTTTGAACTGGTCGATGCACGCGATAAGCCACGCAAGCAACGCAGCGACAGTTATAACGATCCTCTGGCAGACAATAATACCTGGAAAGTATTCGGCAAATATCGCTAGCACAATTTGACCAAGCCCGGTCTTACCAGAAGGGCTTGGTATTTTCTGCAAACTGCTGTAAACGCTCTGCTGCTTCGTTCGACAAACGCTGCTGTTCCGCACTTATCCAGCCTAGCACAAACCAGGCCTTGGCCTGTTGTTTGACATAAGGTCTAAATAATTCGTCTGCTACAAATAGGTCATTATAATGCCCGAGACTTTCCTGCAAGGGTTTTAAGGCTTTTAGATAGGCTTTAACCTCTTTTTCAGGAAATAAGCTTTGCAAGAATTCTACATTATAGCGTAAGCGTTTAACCCGTTTGCGTGTGCGATGTCGGGATTCAATATCCAGTTCTTGATAGTTCTCGGCATCCTGACAGATTTGCTGGTGCAGCTTGCTCAGGCCTTTACACAAAATTTTATGCGAAGACTTGGCTTTACCCTCTGTATTTTCTTGGCTAAAGCTGAATAGTTGCAGCATTAATTCTACTGTGGCAGGACTTCTGAACAGTGTACTGATATCTGGTTGTTTTTGTCGGTGTGGTGGTAATTTCAGTAAGGGTGAACCTGCTTTTTCTAGTTGTGGAATCAGGCTTTCTGCCAAGGCATCGCGATCTCGGGTAGAACCCAGTTGCTGGAAAATATCCCGCAGCTGTTCTGGCCATTCTGGCTGTACATGTTCAGTTACGGACTGGAAAATTTTAAAGGCACTGCGCAAACGTCGAATCGCAACACGTGCCTGATGCACATGATCACTATTATAATTTTCTGCAGCAATCGCCGTCGCATTTGGGAAAAGATGAGCCAGACAGTTGGTGACAATCTTTTGCAAAATCGTACTGATCTGATCTTTCTGTTCAAGCACTAAGGGAAGCTGATGCTGAACCGGCAGATTCTCTTCGCCATGTAATAAGGCATAACCGCGTTCCGATTTGCTCCGTGTATCTAGCCACAAAGCATAACGCTGAACCCAGGGCTGAATGAAATCAATCAATTCACTCAGCTGGCCGGATTTAAGCTCAAATTCGACTTCATAAATATCGATGGCTTGATCATTGTGTCGAATTTCTCCGACATCAAAGGCAATTTCAATCTTACTGTCCAGATGACTTTCTGTGAGTACATACCGTACGACATCTGTTTCAAATTGCAGAATAAGCGGTGTCTCCAGATCACCGAGCGCCTGTTTCAGGATTTTTTTGGCCGGTTTATGTTTGCGATATAACTGAAAATCACAATGTTCCGGAGGACTTTTTAATTCATGCTCAAGTTCAAAACGTTCAAATTGTTGTTCGGTCGCTGCTTTCAGGGTTTGAATCCATTGCTGGTCTTCCAGACGTTGCCGCAGGGCAATCTGATGTTGTTGTAATTGTTGCGCTTCAGTATCAAAGTAGCGTGCACACAGACGATGCCGAGTCGGCTGAAGTTTCTGGATGTCCTGTTCAAATTGCACACGAGACTGTGGCGGAATCTGGAATTTGAGTTCTATTTCTGCCATCGGGTTATTCCTCCGCGATGTTGGTTTTACAGATTAATATAGCCCAAAGATCAGCAGGGGTGTGATGTGCTTCTGCAACAAAAAGCACGCCATAGAAGGCGTGCTTTAAGTATTTCTCGTGATATTTATTTCAATATGTTTATTTTAGGAATTTACGGCTGACCAGGAACTGTTCGGTCGCTTCAAGCAGTTTCTGCGCATAGACTTCCTGCTTGGCGGTCAGCCAGCCCAGCACAAACCAGTCACTTGCTTCCAGTTCGGTCTGCTGAATATAAACTGCAGAAGAGGCCAAGGTTTGATATTCACTGGCTGCCAGTTGTGCATCATTCAGCGCTTTGCTGTATTTCTGCAAATTTTTGACATCATAGATCGTGGTTAAAATCGGAAAGCTGAATTTGAGTTCCTGAATCCGGCTGGCCAATTGATCCAGACTTTCAAAATCGGTGATATCCGTCTGGTTCATTTGTTCCTGCAAGGCTTTATATTGCTGTTGCAAGGTGGTTTGTGCAGCAGTTTTCAGATCCAGAGAAGCATGATCATTATCATTTAAACTAAACATCAGCAATTCCAGATAATGATGCACATTCTGGGTGGATTTGACCAGATTACCGAGTTTCTCCTGCGCATACAGAATATCTTTGCTCAGGTTTTCTGCCGTGGTTGGATTTTGCAGGAAGCCGGCCAAGCTGTTTTGCATGTGTTGCAAATGTTGCAGATGTTCAAATTGCTGCTTAAAGGCCGCCAGTTGATGTGCCCATTTGTCCGAAAGCTGAGGATGCCAGTCTTTGAACAGCAGCAAGGTCAGATATAAGTGATCCAGTGCCAGTCGTGCCTGATCAATATGTTCCTGCTCTGCAACCTGTGCTGCAATCGCCGCGATATTCGGCAATAAATGCTGCATCTGCTGCGCAATCAGACTGCGCATGGTTTTACTGGCGCTGTCTTTTTTGCTGATCTGAAATTCTTTGCTAAGGGTCGCAGGGCTAACGCGCTGTGAAGTGGCCAATAAATTGCCTATTTCTGCTTTGCTGCGTACATCG
This sequence comes from Acinetobacter sp. YH12226, assembly GCF_013417805.1. GTDB lineage: Bacteria > Pseudomonadota > Gammaproteobacteria > Pseudomonadales > Moraxellaceae > Acinetobacter. The sequence continues at coordinate 5,290 of NZ_VPDG01000036.1, forward strand.
AGCCAGAGCTGGTATTTCTTGACCCATTCAAAACTAAAGGCCAGCAGATGTTGAATTGAACCATTTTTTAGTTCGAACTCAACTTCATGTACTTCTTGCTCAGCATCCTGTGTGCGGATCTGTCCAATATCCAAGCTGACTTCGATCTGGGTATCTTCATAGTCAATTACCCTTAACGTACGGGAAATATCGGTTTCAAACTGGAGTTGTAGCTGGTCGAACTGATTGCCGAGCGCATTGCTGAGAATTGTCCCGGCTTCTGGAAATTTTTTATAAATATCTAAATCCAGTTCAGGAGATGCAGTTAATTCCCCTAGATCATGATTATGTTCAAAGCGTTCGATGTGGCTTTTTCCGGCCGCTTTTAGGGTTTGAAACCAACGTGTACCTTCCAGACGCTGACGTAGTGCCACCCCATGCCGGGCCAGTTGACGGTCAGCAGTATCATAATATTTGGCTTGAAGCTGGATCTGTTGAGACTTTTTCGGATCAAGTGCCTTCAGCAGCGCAGTGCGTCGTGCCACAGGAATCTGGAACTTGAGTTCAACTTCAACCATGATGATCATCCTATCTGTTCAGTGCAATTAAGCACTGAATCTTCACTTGAATAAGGTTTTGAAATGAGGCGGACAGCAGCCGCAATTATATTTTTAGATTTGTGCGCAGCAGATTGTAACCAAAATCAAAATGCATGTAAGACTTGACTGAACATAAAAAGCTTAAACAGAACTTTTAAGATTGAATTTCATCGGTTCATTTTAGGCTAAAACGATCGGATTCAGACGTTCAGGGGGATGTTCAAGATACATTGAAGCGCGAATCAAAAGGCTGTTATTTGGCTAAAATATACGCTAAGGTAAAACAAAAACGTCAGGATGATGACAGATGAATGTACAAGTACAACCAGAAAGTAAGAATGAGGTGGTGGCTCAGCCCCAGATGCCGATTAAAAATTATCATGAATTTTATCGCTTCTATTTGACCGAACATCGGCATATTATCAGTCGCCGTCTGCACGTGGCCGGCAGTAGCATCGGTTTATACTGTTTTGCTAAAGCCATTCGTCAAGGCAAGCCGCGATATTTTGCCTATGGTTTACTCACGGGTTATGCTTGTGCTTGGGTCGGACATTTTATCTTTGAGCGCAATAAACCGGCCAGTTTCAAACAGCCTGTATATAGCTTTATCTCGGACTGGCGCATGTTTGCCGATGTCCTGCGTGGCAATATCAGTCTGATAGACCGTAAATACGATAAAATTTCCAGTTGAGCCAGAATGACTTTTATCGGAATGTGCTCACTTAAAGCATGAAATTTCGATAAAAGCCTTGCAAGTCTAGAATTATTATTCTAATAATTATGTTATTGCAGATTTGGTTTTTTGATCAACCATTATATTTTAGTCATACATCAGTTTTCCAAGCCTGGAGCGACCTTCTCCGGGCTTTTTTTATGTCTGTTTAATATCAATAAAATTTTAAGATTTTGCTGATGCTATTATGTAAATAGTCATAGAAGCTTTTATGTGGATGTGTGCTGAAAGTAAAAGATCCTTTCTGGCTTTGAAACGTCTTCCCACAAACGAAGGACTCAAAACCAGAAAGGATCGGGTATTACCAACACAGGTATTTATTTTTCTGTTTATTGTCTGTGTCTAAGACTATTTAAGTCGCTTCGTGCCGATTGGGCTATCCCTGAAAATGGGTATTTTTAACATTCATTAATTTGAGTGCGCTTGAACTAGGTGAAAAAAAACAAAAAAATCGCTCTTAGAATTTTGCAACTTCTCCACCAAGTTGTCTGCAAAATCCTAAAAGCGTTTGTCGGAGGGCGTAAGTATTAACACGTTATAATTATTGTTATAAAGCGATTAAAACGTAGATTTAATAGCCGGTATATCCCTGAAAATGGTGATATTTAAAATTTAACGGATAAATTGTACTAAAAAACTGCAAATCTGTTGTTGCCCGCGGTCTCAGAAACAGCAGGACTGCGGAAATCTAGCGGAGTTATGCCTATAATAGAGCCATTCTAGGAAATGGCGAGCAAGATGCGCGGTTTATATTTAATTACCAATGATGATCCATTAGAGCTTTTATTAGCGAAGTTGGAAGGTGCAATGGCCAATGGTGGTGTTGCGGTCTTGCAATATCGCCGTAAAAAAGTGGCGAAAGAAGATCAAATTTACGAAATCGAGTACATGAAAGCCATGTGTGCTGAATATGGCGTACCTTTCGTGATTAACGATGATCTGGAAATGGCGGTTAAATACGGCGTGGGTGTGCATTTAGGCCAGGATGATGGTTCGATTGTCGACGCTGTTGCGCGTTTGCCTAAAGGCGTGTTGATTGGCCGTAGCTGTAATAACTCACTTGAGCTGGCTAAACAGGCCATTGCCGATGGTGCGAATTATGTGGCATTTGGAGCAATTTATGCGACTGATAGTAAACCTGAAGCGGGTAATATTGGTCTTGAAACCTTAAAACTGGCCAAAGAAAAATTGAACGTGCCTCTCTGTGCCATTGGTGGTTTAACGGTTGAAAATTCAAAGGATGTCATTGAGTCAGGTGCGGATTATTGCGCGGTGATTAGTGATATATTGGGACTTCCTATGAATGCCATTCCTGAACGTTTAGATGAATGGTCTGCGCTTTTTCAAGCTACAGCATAAAATTTTTTGATTGATTTAATTTTGAGTCGAGTGCCTTCATGAGCTTATCTCCAAAGCAAGAACAATTGTTCAAACAAGCCAATAAACATATCCCGGGTGGCGTCAATTCACCTGTACGCGCATTTAATAGTGTCGGTGGGACGCCGGTCTTTATCGAAAAAGCCCAAGGTGCGTATCTTTATGATGTCGATGGCAAACGTTATGTGGACTATGTGGGTTCATGGGGGCCGATGATTTTGGGTCATGCGCATCCTGCGATTATTAAAGCAGTTCAGGATGCTGCGGTCGATGGTTTGAGTTTTGGTGCGCCTACAGTCCATGAAACTACGCTTGCAGATATTATTTGCGAGATCATGCCATCGATTGAACTAGTGCGTATGACCAACTCGGGTACAGAAGCAACCATGACCGCGATTCGTTTAGCACGTGGTTATACTGGCCGTGACAAGATTGTAAAATTTGAAGGCTGTTATCACGGTCACTCGGATTCATTATTGGTAAAAGCCGGTTCAGGTTTATTGACCAGTGGTGAAGGGGAAGCGACGTCTGCAGGTGTGCCGGCGGATTTTGCAAAACATACGCTGACACTTCCATATAACGACATCGCGACTTTAAAAGAATGCTTTGCCAAATTCGGTTCAGAAATTGCCGGCGTGATTGTTGAGCCTGTGGCAGGTAACATGAACCTTGTGAAACCGATTGATGGTTTCCTGCAAGCGATTCGTGATGTCTGTGATGAGCATGGTTCAGTGTTTATCATTGATGAAGTAATGACCGGTTTCCGTGTCGGTCTTGGCGGTGCGCAAGCACATTATGGCGTTACTCCGGATTTAACCACTTTAGGTAAAATCATCGGTGCAGGCTTACCAGTGGGTGCTTTCGGTGGTAAACGTGAAGTGATGGAATGCATCGCGCCATTGGGTAAGGTATACCAAGCAGGTACATTGTCGGGTAATCCACTGGCAATGCGTGCCGGTATCGAGATGTTCAAGCATTTACGTACCGAAGGTTTTTATGAAAAATTAACCGCACAACTCGAAAAATTGCTCGCCGGTTTACAAACTGCTGCTGATGAAGCAGGCATTTCATTCAAGACCCAACAAGTGGGCGGTATGTTTGGTCTTTACTTTACCGATCAGGAAGATATTACTAGCTTCGACTCTATGCTGAAATGCGATGTCGATGCGTTCCGTAAATTCTTCCATGGCATGTTAAATCGTGGCGTAAACCTTGCACCATCTGCTTTTGAAGCAGGATTTATTTCTGCTGCGCATAGTGATGAAGATATTGCTTACACGATTCAAGCGGCTAAAGAAACTTTTGCTGAGATGAAAGCGTAATACCTCTCCCAAACCCTCTCCTTAAAGGAGAGGGCTTTCATCTATCGAATAGAAATGAAAATTTAAAGACTTCCTCCAGTATTCTTGCGCTATATATGGCTCAGGCTTAGGGGGAATTACATTTAAAATTAGAGATCATTTTCATGCAAACCAAACATTATTTGACTTTAAGCGATGCGGAATTTTTATTAGATCAAGCCCATCAATATGCCATTCAGAACAGTTTTAATGTCAGTATTGCAGTCGTAGATGAAACGGGTAATTTGCTTGCGATGAAGCGTATGGATGGTGCAGCACCGATGACTGCAAATCTGGCCGTCGAAAAGGCTAAATGTTCAGCTATGAGTCGCCATCCCTCCAAACTGTTTGAGGATATTATCAAAGGCGGACAGATGGGTTTTCTGACCATGGAAACTTTCTCAGGAATGTTGGAAGGTGGTGAACCGATTCTGTATCAAGGCCAGCTCGTCGGTGCGATGGGTGTGTCGGGTGTGAAGTCGTTTGAAGATGCGGAGATTGCACAGGTAGCCATTGAGAAATTTTTGGCTAAGCAAAGCTAATCCAAAATAGAAATTGATCAGCTTAATTTAATAAAATCATTCAAAGTTGTACCAAAATGAAGCGTGGAACGTGAAATATCAACTAAAAAGCCCAATCGCTAATGAGTGGGCTTGTCTATATACAATAAAGTTATAATTTAAAAAGGAAATCAAAAGATGTTATTCACCAATTAAAATGTCTATGCGATAAACCATTTAAAATGTCCTGTTTTTAACCACAAGAGTCAAGCACAGGATTTAACTTTCTTTGTTCAATAACAGCTTTCTGAGCTTTACGACTCGGC
>NZ_VPDG01000037.1:0-7876 GCF_013417805.1 Acinetobacter sp. YH12226
TAATTCCGGAACCCGAAAGAACGGAAGGAAATTACCGCCTTTACGATATAGGCTATGTTGAGCGAATTAAGTTTATTTTGAATTGCCGAACTTTAAATATGAGTTTGAATGAAATTCGTCAATTACTCACCTATAAAGATAATCCCAAGAAAAATTGTTCAGATGTGAATGAATTAATTGACTTACATGTCAGTGCTATCAGAGAAAATATAATCAAGCAACAAAAGCTTATTGAACAATTATCTGATTTAAGAGGTACTTGTGATGGCTTATGTACAATTGACCAATGTGGAGTTCTAAAAAATCTAGCTTGATTATCTAGACCTATGCTTTTTTCAAAAATTCTGTATATCTTTACTTAAGGCTGCAAAAAGTTTAAGGTTACTCAAATTCTGTGATCAGATCTTTGATAGATCTGGACAGCTTCTTATTGGTGTTTTAAATACAGATTTGTGTATGAAGAGAAAAACATTTCTAATCCAGATATTGGTACTCTTATTCACATTCCAGAATATTTGGAGTGTGGCAGAGGCTGCGTGTCTGCATGAAATGCCAAACATACCCAATTCAATACTCTCTAATCCAATCGATTTAGACGAAAAGAGTGATAGTCCTCGTCAAGCACTTTATTCCCTAGAAAACTATAAAGAAATCTATGACTATTGTCAGAAGGTTTGTTTTAACGAAAAGTGCAGTCATTTCTCAAATACAATCGTGATTCAGATTGACCCACCCGATGATCTGAAGCTTAAAGCTAATTTTGAGACCGGCATTACCCCAACTTATTTGGGAATAACTTTTTATAAACCCCCTTATCTGGATCAATTAACCCCGCCTCCCGATTTGCCCCTACTATTGGTGGGGTAGTCTTATAAAAGCCCACCACTCCTAATTTCATTATGCGTGGGGCATTTTCATGTCAAAAAACAAATTACATCAGGATACCTCCATCCTGAATTTATCCTGGTCAGCCTTAGGTAGCGGTATCTTGCTATCTGCAATGATCAGCTTCAGTACTTCCGTAGTCGCCAGTACTCAAGATTTAACGCTGCAGCAAGCTATTGAGCAGGTTAACCAATATCAAGCGTCCCAAAATTTCTGGGAAACGCAAAACAGCATTAATGCCACGAATCTTCAGCAAAGTAAGCTGTTTAAAAATCCTGAACTGTCAGTTGAACAAACGGGATTTGGTTCAAATAATGAAAAAGAGCTTACCATTGGCATATCACAACCCTTGGATATTTTTGGTGAGCGAAGAGCAAACCAAAAATTAGCCAGTCTCTCTACAGATAAAACAGCGCTGAAACAGAAGATTTATCAAGCACAAATTGAGCTTGCAGTGAAATATGTATGGTCACAACTGGCCATTGCTGAACTTGAAAAAAACATTGTCAATGAACAACTTCGGGTGAGCCAAGAAAACCTTCAAGCAATCGAAAAGCGCTTTAATGCAGGCAGTATTGCCCAAGTAGATGTAAATCGCGCACGTTTAAGCCATGCTGAAAATATCCGTCTTTTTAGACAGGCAGACTTACAGGTACAAGTGGCCACCCAACAATTATCAAATTTATGGGGTACGTCTGATAAGTCATTGCAGGTAAACCTCTCTTCACAAAAGCTCTGGCCAAAATCGACTCATGAACAGGTTCAAGAATATTTAGCGGAAAACTACGTTGAGAAATATCGAGCTTTACTGGTATTAGAGTCTCAAGCAACGGTTGATCAACTAAGGGCAAAGGCACGTCCTAACCCCACTTTAAACCTAGGTGTCAACCGCACCCAATCCTTGGAAAACTCCACACAAAATCAATTAGTAGTCGGAGTCAGTGTACCGCTTAATATTTTCGATCGTCAGCAAAATGGCATAAAAATCGCGCAAGAAAAAATGAACTTATTAGAGCGTCAGAAAGAGTTTTATCTGAAGCAAAATGCGCTGCAAATAGGCACAATTTTAACCGAGTTGCAGGGTTTAGAGCTGCAATTCAAAGTCGTTGACGAGACTCAAATTCCTTTGGCGACTCAAGTTCAAAGTAAGACGCTACAAGGTTTCTTGGCAGGCAAGTTTGCTTTAACCGATGTTCAGCAAGCCACGCTTCAATTACAAGACATCCGTCTGCGTAAAGTCCAGTTGTTACGGGATGGCTGGCAAAAGGCCATTGAAGCAGAAAGTTTGAGCTTAGGCATTAGCCCAAGTGAAGTCATGTCGAAAGATGCTATTGCACAAATCAATCAAAACTTATGGCAAGACATACAGGCCATGCCTGTCATTGGTGGGGGAAATTAACATGTTCGATCTTAAAAACAGCTTAAAAAAACAGAGCGGAAAAATCTCTCAACCTCTACTGATTAGTTTGGTTATCGGCGCTACCGTACTCCTCAGTATTTTTTTGATCTTAACTGGTAAGAATAAATCGGAAACATCAGATGAACATGCAGAGGAAGAAAGCGGAGAAGAACATGGCGGTGAAACCGAAGAGCATGCAGAAGGTGTGAGCCTGACTGCCAAGCAACTGGTGGAACAGGGCATACAATTATCAGCGGTCGATCAAGGCCCGGTGGTTAAATTAAGTTCTTATCCTGCCAAACTGAATGTGAATACTGACCAGCAAGCGCACGTCTCACCGAGTTTTAGTGGTCATGTAGAAAATGTCTATGTAGAACTCGGTCAAAAAGTTCAGAAAGGACAGCCTTTGGCTGCGTTGCTTGTTCCTGATCTAGTTGATCAGCAGGCCAATCTTAAAATTGAACAAACCAACCTTGAACTGGCGAAACAAGACTATGATCGTGAGCGTCAGCTTTGGTCACAGGGCATTTCAGCAAAACAGGACTATCAACGTGCTTATAACAGCTATAAACGGGCACAAATTCAGGTTCAAGCGGCCCAATCACGTTTAAGTGCATTTGGTGCAGTGAATGCCAGTAACGGACGCTATATTTTGAAAGCTCCCATTTCTGGCGTGATCAGTAAAAAGGATTTGGTTCTCGGGGAAAATGTTCAGTTAGCCGATCAACTCTTTACGATAGACCGGTTAGATCAACTCTGGCTTGAGTTTATTGTTCCAAATTCTGAAATTATGGGCTTAGCCCCGAATCAAAAGATCGAATTTAAATCCTTGCAAACAGAAAAGGTTTATCAAGCTGTTATTCAGACTTTAAATACTGAAGCGGATATTCAAACAGGTCGTCTTCAGGTGCGAGCAAAAGTTGAATCGAATGCAACCGAATTACGTCCAAACTTGATGGTGAACGTACAGTTGCAACAACGGAGTGAAAGTACCGCATTACGGGTACTTAAGTCCGCAGTTCAGAATGTCGATGGAAAAGATGTGGTTTTTGTCGCCACTCAGCATGGACAAAAAGTTGAATTCAGTCCGCAACCTGTGAAATTAGGGCAATCATCTGGGGAGAGCCAATGGATTGAAGTGGTGAGTGGGCTTAGTCAGGGACAAAAATATGCCGCTCAAGGCAGTTTTTTACTGAAATCCGAGCTGGAAAAAGGAGAGGCTTCACATGAGCACTGAAACTCCTCAAATTCCAGACCACGAATCGGTAAAACCTGAAGGACTGTTTGATCGACTGATCCAGTTTTCTATCCATAACGCAATCTGGGTCATGCTGTTTATTGCGGCTTGGATTGCTATTGGTATTTATAGTTATCAAAAGTTACCGATTGATGCTGTACCAGATATTACCAATACTCAGGTGCAGATTAACACTTCAGCCAATGGTTTTACGGCTTTAGAAATGGAACAGCGGATTACATATCCAATCGAGAATGCCATGTCAGGCATGCCGAAAATGGAACAAACCCGTTCTATTTCACGCTACGGCTTATCGCAAGTGACCATCATTTTTGAAGATGGCACGGATATTTACTGGGCCAGACAGCTTATCAACCAGCGCTTGCAAGAAGCAATGGGAGAAATGCCTGAAGATGTGCAACCTAACATGTCACCTATTTCGACAGGTTTAGGTGAAATCTATCAATGGGTGATTAAAGCCGAACCAAATGCTAAAAAACCGGATGGGACCGCTTATTCGGCTATGGATTTACGTGAAATTCAGGATTGGATTGTAAGGCCACAATTACAGCGCGTAAAAGGCGTTGCGGAGATCAACAGCATTGGTGGCTTTAATAAAACCTATGTGGTTGCCCCGGATCTGAACCGATTGCAACAATTGCAAATTCCTTTGTCTGATTTACAAACTGCCTTAACAGAGAATAATGAAAACCGTGGTGCTGGCTATATTGAGAAAAATGGACAACAGCTAACGGTTCGTGTTCCCGGCACTTTAAACACGATTGAAGATATCCAGAACATCAGTATTGCCAATAAAAACGGCTATCCGATTCGGGTGGCAGATGTCGCCAATGTCTCAATTGGTCATGACTTGAGAACAGGGGCTGCAACCTATAATGGTGAAGAAACTGTATTGGGTATTGCCATGATGATGATGGGAGAAAATAGCCGTACCGTTGCTCAAGCCATTGATGAAAAGGTGCAATCGATCCAGCAATCGCTACCTAAAGGTGTGGTGATTGAGACTGTGTATGACCGTACGCATTTGGTTGATCGGGCGATCAAAACCGTTCAGAAAAATTTGATTGAGGGTGCAATCCTCGTCATTGTTATTTTATTTCTCTTTCTAGGTAATTTCCGTGCTGCGCTGATCACGGCTTGCGTTATTCCACTGTCAATGCTGTTTACCTTGACGGGAATGGCAGAGCAGAAGATTAGTGCAAATCTGATGAGTTTAGGGGCACTGGACTTCGGTATTATTATTGATGGTGCAGTGGTTATTGTAGAAAACTGTATCCGTCGGCTAGCAGAAGCTCAGAAGCTGAAAGGTGGTTTACTTAGCCGTTCTGAAAGATTTAAAGAAGTCTTCTTGGCTGCAAAACAGGCGCGTCGTCCTCTGATTTTTGGACAGTTAATTATTTTGGTGGTTTATCTACCTATCTTTACCCTGACGGGTGTAGAAGCCAAACTTTTCCATCCTATGGCAATGACTGTTGTACTGGCTTTAATTGGGGCCATGATTTTATCTGTCACTTTTGTGCCAGCCGCAGTTGCCCTATTTGTCACTGGAGAAGTCAAGGAAACCGAAAGTCGCTGGATGCATTGGCTTAAAACCAAATATGAACTGCTTTTAGATAAAGCCTATGAGCTTCGTTTATTTGTGACTATTGTGGCTGCCTGTATTTTAGTGCTTACGGGCGTGCTAGCCACTCAAACAGGTAGCGAGTTTGCACCTCAACTGGGTGAAGGTGATTTTGCTGTTCAGCAAATGCGTTCCCCAAGTACAGGGTTAGAACAGTCACTGAGAATGCAGGAAAATACTGAAAAGTTACTGTTGAAAGAATTTCCTGAAATTAAAGCGATCTTTGCTCGTACCGGTACAGCAGAAGTGGCCACAGATGTTATGCCACCCAACATTTCAGATGGCGTGGTACTGTTAAAACCTCATGATGAATGGCCTGATCCAAAACAAACGATTGATGAGCTTCGCCAAAGAATGATTACTTTCTTAGCGACATTGCCGGGAAATAACAGTGAGTTCTCGCAACCCATTGAACTGCGCTTTAACGAGTTAATTTCAGGGGTGCGAAGTGATGTGGGTGTCAAATTATTTGGTGATGACATGGAGATTCTAAATCGCGAAGCGAATAAAATTTCTCAAAAAATTAACTCAATTTCAGGCGCGACAGCCGTTAATGTAGAACAGACCAGTGGCTTACCCTTGTTGAATGTAGAGGTGGATAAGTCCAGAGCTGCACAATATGGCTTGTCGGTAAGAGCAATTCAGGATCTGGTAGCTACAAGTGTCGGTGGCCAGAATGTTGGAACAATTTTACAGGGAGACAAGCGTTTTGATTTTGTCATCCGTCTAGATGAATCCCAGCGTAGTCCTGAACAGTTAGCGGTACTTCCTATTCAATTGCCGAATGGTGGTTTAGTCCAACTGCAAGATGTGGCACGCGTTGAAAATATCCTGGGTATTAATCAGGTCAGCCGTGAAAATGGTAAACGTCGAGTGGTTATTACTGCAAATGTAGAAGGACGTGATTTAGGCTCATTCGTAACAGAGCTTCAGAGCACGTTATCCAAACAGGAATTACCAAGCGGTTATTGGATAGATTATGGCGGTCAATTTCAAAATCTGATGTCTGCAAAAGCGCGTATGCAATTGGTGGTTCCGCTCGCATTGTTGACGATCTTTATTTTATTGATGGCTGTATTCCATAATATCAAAGAAAGCTTACTGGTCTTTAGTGGTGTACCGTTTGCCTTATGTGGAGGCTTAATCGCGTTGTGGTTGCGTGACATTCCATTATCCATGTCAGCAGGGGTTGGCTTCATTGCACTATCGGGGGTGGCTGTACTGAATGGCTTAGTCATGCTTACCTTTATCAAAGAGTTGCGACAACAATATGACCTTTATTATGCAACGTGGCAGGGTGCAATTTTGCGTCTTAGACCTGTGCTGATGACCGCTTGTGTGGCGTCCCTTGGGTTTGTCCCGATGGCTTTGGCAACCGGAACTGGGGCAGAAGTACAGAGACCTTTAGCAACAGTGGTTATTGGAGGAATTATCTCCTCTACCCTGCTTACATTGGTTTTATTGCCCGTACTGTACCGCTGGATGAATGAAAAGAAAGTTTCTTAATCCAATAGATTAGTCGATTTACAGCAGAGATATTGGCTGTTATCCAATATCTCTGCTCATCATAAATAGAATAAGGAAAATATTTTATGTCAGAACATCATGATCATAGCCATGCGGTTGTTACTGAAGAAAATAGTAAGAAGTTAATGTTTGCTTTGGGTTTAACGACTACTTTTTTAATAGTAGAAGTTGTCGCTGCTTTTATTACCCAAAGTTTAGCATTACTGTCTGATGCCGCTCATATGTTTACTGATGTAGCCGCTTTAGCTATTGCTCTTGCCGCTATCAAAATTGGTAAAAAAGCCGCAGATGATAAAAGAACTTTTGGCTATCAGCGATTTGAAATTTTAGCGGCTCTGTTTAATGCGGTGATGCTTTTTGTGGTAGCAATATATATTGTATATGAAGCTTATCAACGTTTTACGAACCCTGCTGAAATTCAAAGTGTTGAAATGATGATTGTCGCGGTCATTGGTTTGGTCGTAAATTTGATTTCAATGAAAATCCTTTCTGCTAGTGCTGAAGGAAGTCTAAATATAAAAGGTGCATATTTAGAAGTTCTTAGTGATGCTCTAGGATCGATAGGCGTGATTATCGGAGGAATAGTTATTTATTTTACCCAGTGGATGTGGGTTGATACCGTAATCGCTGTGTTAATTGGCTTCTGGGTCTTACCTCGAACTTGGATTTTATTAAAACAAAGTATTAATATTCTGCTTGAAGGAGTTCCTGATGAGATTGATATTGAGTCGTTAAGAAATGATTTATTGAAGCTAGAGGGTGTTGAAGGGATTCATCAGTTGAAAGTCTGGGCTATATCTTCAAAAAACATTCATTTAACTGCTCATTTGGTTGCTCCTAATAGCGATCCAGATCAGCTCTATCAAAAGGCCTTAGACGTTCTAAAACATAATCATAGTATTACTGAAATTACGTTACAAATAGAAAGTAAGGAATGTAATACATTGGAACAGCATAAACATTAAAGTGCTGCTCTTTCTACATAATGGACAGATGACTAGGCTGATAAACCTTACCATTTTCCTGTATTACACTTCTATTTATCACACGCACTTTAAACGGCACTGTTGCAAATAACCACGAATGGTAAGCTGAAGACTGTTTTAGCTAAAGGTGCAGCATATGAATCCTTTCCATGGTCGGCATTTTCAGGGCGAAATCATTCTTTGGGCTGTGCGCTGGTATT
>NZ_VPDG01000038.1:0-7340 GCF_013417805.1 Acinetobacter sp. YH12226
TTTTCTTTCACTATAAATTTAAAGCCAACTACTGAACGCCCTTTTTTTACATTTTCATAAGTGAGTTCAATATCTGTATTAGTTGTAATCTCATTTAATGAAGGCTTCATTACTCGGTCTTTTAAATTACAGAGTTTGTCATAAGATTTGGGCAAACCCAGCTCATTTTTTATATGTTCTAAGGACATTTCAAATTGTCCCATTGCTTGATGCTTTTTAGCTAAATGATAAAGATCGAATGAGTAATCTTTTTTCAAACTTAGTACGATATCTTTTTTATATTTTGTATAAGGGTTTAATTTATCAAACTCTTTTAACATCAGTAGAACGATTTCAGGGAAACGTATAGCTATCCCTCCGTCTTCATAAGTGCAATCAATCACCCAATTCGACAGCACCTTTTTTCCTCTTTCATTGTTATAAGAGAAATTTCTTTTAAGTAGATTCTTGCTGGCTAGTTCTAACTGCGTATATGCGGAATGCGTTTTAATGCCACATTCTCTAGCAAACTCTTCTGCCGTAATCATAATTCGGTCTTTTTCAGTTGCATCAGTGGTTCTAGCAATTGGGCTAGCAAGTATTAACATTCGTTTTTCATCAATGTTCATACTCTTAAAGCATTCTTGAACATTGTTTTGCATAACAACCCAGCTCAGAGGATATGTTTTTTTATTTTCGTCCATATAACTACAACCCCAAAAAACTAACTAACTACATTGGTATTTATGTAGCTTAAACATACATTGTCGTTTATTTTTTGACTACTATTTTTGTAGTTTTTTAACAAAACTACAAACTTTTTCTTGTAGTTTAATGTCCGGTAAAAGTAGTTTCTATGTCCGGTAAAAGTAGTTTTTTAAGTCCATTTTGTCCGGCATTTGTAGTTTAATGTCCGGTAAAAGTAGTTTTTTAAAGTCTGAAAGCATTGCTAGGCGTGGTTTATAGGGGGGTCTAAAAGCTTTTAAAAGCTTTTTAAAAGAATAAAAGGGAATTTATTTCCAAAGTGAGTTATTAAAACTGCCCTTGGTACTCGCTAAAGCTCGTACTCTATTGAAGCTCGTTTCACTCGCTTCGTGGGGGGCAGTTTTTTGCATATATGATCAAGGATTCAAAAAGCAAAACATGAATAATGCATTCGCTATGCTCATGCTTTTTGACGAGCAAAAGCATCAATACTTCGCTCGTAGACACTCGCTAATCACTGTCCCCAGTAATTCAATAAAAAACGGTTTTTCAGAGGGGGAATAAGCAAACTTTCGTTGTGTCGCTCGTAGATACTCGCTAAAAGGCTCTCATTTGCGTTCTAAGCGATTTTATTTTTATCAACTATAGTTTTACTGTATTTCTATCAAAAGTCGCTAAAACCCCCGTTTTTTTGCGCTTAAATGGGATTTCTAAGGCGTGTAGTCATGGTTATTGTCATTTTCTGGCTTTTTAGGCTCATTTCTCTGCTGTTTTTCTTGTTCTTGGCGTCTTACAAATGCCAAATGTTCTTGTTGCTCTCGTTCTTGTGCATAGCGTTGTTCTTGTTGCTCTCGTTCTTTACGTAACTGCTGTTCTCTAGATTCACGATCTTTTCGGTCGTTTTCGAGCTGTATTGCTCTTTTTTGGGAAAACTCTTGCTGCGCTTCGGTCTCAATTTTTTTTGTAAAAGCCGCATGCAATTCTTGGATTTTTAGATCTTCCATTTCTTCTGCATATAGTCGCTTTTGTTTTTCACCATTTTGAGGACTAAAGTATTTATTTCCATAGTTATCTTCTTCAAATATATAACTATTTATGATCTCCAGTCTTTGATCGCGTACATACTCTTGATACTCAGTTTCTCTGCGTGATATTTCAGAAATTTGATGATCTATATTTGAAATTTGATCATTAAGTTTTCGTTGTTTAACAGTGATGTTCGGTTCGTCAAATTTTGCAAAAGACTTTTTAGGCTGGAGCAGCTGATTTTCTTCTGTCCATTTATTTAAATGATCAGAATATCTCTCTTTTTTTTCTATTTCACTAAGACCAGAAATATGCTTTTGGATGTCTAGTTGGGTGTTGTGTTGGTCGATCAGGTCATTTATTTGATTGATCCATTTTGTTTTAAAAAATAAAGGCTCTTTTTTGCGTAGTTCTGATATTGCAGAACTCATCGTGTCTAATTTTGTTGTTAATTTTGATAATTCTTCATTTTGGAATTCATAAAGTTTCTGAGAAGTTTTTTCTGAATACTCAGCTTGAGAGTATTGAAACTGAAGCTCACTTCGTACTTTTTGAACAAGATCCTCAGATACTTTGATGTTTTCATCCAGTGCGATGACCTTTTTGATTTTTAAATTACGTAGCTTAATTTCATCATTTTTCAGACTAATTTCTGTAAATATCCCTCGTCTCCGGAGGTATGTCGCTTGAGGACCTTCGTGCTGAGTTGCTTCTAGGTCACTTTCCTGGTCTTCATAACTTCTGTGATCGACACGTTCATCAAATCCATTTTGTTCCAGGTGATGATTGCATAACTCTGCAAATGATTCTCTCCAGTGGCTTACAGTTTCTGTGCCATTGTCACGACTGAAGTCCCTATATTTTTTTGCTGAAAAGCCACCCTGCTCATTAATACTTCGGGTTGTGAACATGATGTGTGCATGGTAGTTGCGTTCATCACTTCCACTGTCTGTATGAGGTGCATGAATAGCAGCATCAACGATGACACCGTATTTTTTAACGAGGTTTCGGCAAAGTTCATTGAGCATATTTTCACGCTGTTCAGCGTTTAACTCACTGGGAAATGCAATCTCAAACTCTCTTGCAAGTAATGCATCTTTTCTACGTTCAACCTTTTCGACTTCATTCCAAAGTGTTTGGCGCTTGAGTAACTCAGTATTTGTATTTTCAGGTGCATAGATTTTTGTAAATTCGACACCAGTTTTTCTTGTGTAGTCTTGTTCTTTTCCATAAAAATCGCATACCAATTTTTCACTTGAACGATATGCAGCACAAGCAACGGCCGATCGTCCATTACCTCTACTAATCGTTTTAACTGAAAAATGATATATCGCCATTTTGCTTTTGCTCTTTATTTCGATTTATCGAAATTACCAACATGTATATGTTGGTCAGGGGATTACAAAGGGGATTTACCCCTTGTCGCACCATTGGATGAAATCCAATGGCTAAGTGCGCCCTTCGGGAAAACCACGATAGCATGGGCTGTCTTGAATTTCAATTCAAACAGACCTATGCTTGAGGGGGATTCCTTGAGATGGTGATGGTATGAGTGTTGAAACTTTAGAGCAAAAAATTGCAAAGCAAGAAGAACGATTAAGACAACTAAAAGCACAAAAACAAGCTATTGCTGCTCGTGAAAAAAAGAAAGTTTCTGATCAGCAACGTAAAGATGATACGAGACGTAAAATTCTACTGGGAGCTTGGGCTTTAAATAAATTAAAAAATGATGAATCGTTTAAACAGCAATTAGCCGATTTTGAGCAATTTTTAAATACGGAAAATAAGACCGAAGAAAATAAGCAGAAAGATAAAGATCTTTTTAATGGATTTATTTGGGATAAGACCTAAATTTCGCATAAGAGATTTTATGTTAAATTACTAACTATAAATTCTATTTAAAACATATATTTATTTAATAGTTATGCCATAGTTTTTCTTATCATATTTAGCTACATAAGGAGCTACTTCGTGATTAATCTTTTTATCACTTTTATCTAGGTATGAAAGTTTTATCGAATCCTCATTATGATGCTCATAATTAATGGCGTATTTATATTCTGAATAAGGATAAAGAGTACCTAAACTATAAGTTTTTTGAGCGCTAATATAAGTTATTTTAAGGTCGGTAATTGGGTAATCAGTCTGATTTTTAATAGAAATATATCCAGTTTTTTCAAATGGCTGGCATCCTATAAGTAGAAATAATACAAGACAGTAAAATAGGCTATTCTTCATTTTGATAGTTCTGTTAAATTGGCCTTATGAGTTTATTAATAACGATAACTTGTGAGATATCACAGCTATTATCTACTTCTGTTATCCAGGAATAATTGTTTTTTTCTAAAGGGTAAGATTGTCCCCCTCCATACGCTGCTTTATCACCCAGAAAATAAGTATCTGAATCTACTTTTAAACTATGATTTTTACTATCCCAATTTACAGTTTTTGTGGCAAAAATTGGCAGAACTTTAGAGCCATCAGTATGTTGTAGGTATAAACATTTGCCTTCCCTAATAAGCTTAGCTTCACCATAACTTGCATTATCCACTCCACCTGTGTATTTGATGCGTGGAATACTTACATTTGAATCAATTTTTTCTGTAATTGGACTACAGGCTACAAGCGGACTGACTAAGAAAAATACAAATTTTTTCATATATTGAAACCTGTATGAGTATTTAATGCTAGGGTAATTAAAACAAACCATATCAGAATAATTTGGTCATGAATTGTATAAAAATTTATAAAAATAGGTAGGAGGAAAACATGAGCATGAAAATTCAGTTTTATATTTTAGGATTCAGTTTGTTTTTTCTAAATGGCTGTTTTTTCGATACTAATGAAATCAATAACAGCAACAATAAATCCAATATCGATCCATCAGTATCCGCTGAAAATACTAATATCAAACCTATGAAAAGCGACTATAAGCAATTTTTTATTTTAGCTAAAGATGTAAGGTTTGATCCAAATTTAGCTCAACTAGAAGCAATCTTTCAAGGAAATTTAACTCTTCATAATAATTGCTTATCTATCATAGTAAGAGGTGATAGAGAAACTATGCATACTCTAGTCATACCTAAACAATATGAGGTCTTTTTCGATAATTATAATAAGGTGATAGGTCTAAAAAATATTAAATCAAAAGAGCTTTATAGATTAGGTGAGTCTTTACAATTTTCAGGAATAGCTTTTGATGATGAAAAAATGAAGTTAGGTGAAAAGCTACCTGATTACTGTCCTCCAAGATTCGCTTTACCTGGAAGTATTGAAAAATTAAAAAAATAACTTATTCGTCATTTTAAATCTACAGGCTTAATATTACTTCATAAAGAACAAGGCTTAGTTCTCGTTCTTTATGGATGATTTTTCAAATCATTCAACATAGCATCACGCAGAATTTTGTTCATTCGTGTCTGATAGCCTTTACCTTGAGCCTTTAACCACTGCATAACATCGGCATCAATGCGAACAGTTGTCACTTGTTTAGTTGGCTTATAAAACGGATTTTGAACTGCATTTTTCCAAAAGCTTTCATCAAGTTCAGGAATATCCGAAAAGTCTATTTCACTGTCTGGGCGTTTATCTAATGCCTCAAGTCTTGCCTTTTGTTCTTCAGATAAGACAGGAGGTTTATTCAAATCTACTTTGTACGTAACGGTTTTTTTCATACTGTTTCCTCTCTTTTTTCTCTGCCTGTCGTGCTGAAATAATACGGATATGATCAATCCCATTATGATCTTGTACAGTATGAGCCACTAATAAAACTGTCTGCCCGTGTACGAGACCTATCGCTTGCCAACGATATTCACCATTTTCAAAGCGATCCTGTTTGAAGACGGCATGAGCATCATAAAAAACCAAGGTTGCATCTTCAAAAGCTACACCATGTTTTTTGAGGTTTGTTTCTGCTTTATGCTCATCCCATGAAAACTCAATTTCCATAGTTGCATCGCTTTTTGTTAATATAAAAATGTTAATACAAAATTGTAAATTTTGCAAAGGTGTTTCATTTTCTATTGGCAAAATCTTACAGAATCGAACATAAAAAAGCCGACTTGTGTCTAAGTCGGCTTTTTGAGGTTTTTCAGGTCGGTCAAAATTTTTTAACTGACTGAAAAACAAAGTCTTTTTATATTGCGTTTCGTATAACCACCATTATGTTAAATGGAGGCTTTCACAGTTGAAATTTAGTATTTAAGTATTCGATAAAGTCCTCAATTTTCTTAATCACGTATAAGCAGATATACAAAGGACTCAGATTATCTTGCTGAGCTTTCTGTACTCTATACTTCTCCCTTTCTAAGACAGCAATTACATAGGGTATAGAGCTTTTTAGAATTTTTTTAGAATCTTTTTTTGAATACAGATAACAATCAATTTTTTCAAAAGGCCCATCATTGACCAATATTTCCAATATAGTGTCGCTAATGGATTTACTTATTGATTGCTCCATATGTTCAAATTCATATGAATGTAGAGCTTGTGCTATAACTATTTGAAGATTCTTCATTATGATTATTTAATGTTAGCCAATTTTGATCCTAGCATTATCTCCTGAAAAGAAAAAGCGTATAAAACCTAAAGTAAACATTGAGTTATTTTTATTCTTCATTATGAAAAGTTAAAAAAATGATTCTAGGGCCAGAGCTGACTTGGAATTTAATGGCGTTAAAGTACCTGCTGGTCATGTCCATGCAACATTAATGGCCGCTTTTGAATTTGCATATGCTCAAGTAATATCAACTGAAGATTATGTTGGCTAAAGCTTAAGATTTCCTAAAATTAACATAATACACCTTATACGAAATGCGTTATAATTATCCTTATAATTCAACGCTGTAGTTTCAATTTTCTAGCCCAGTCGTCAATGACTGGGCTTTTTTTATTACTTTTCACGTTCCACGCCTAGTCTTTAATCAATGTTCCACGATTTTGATTAAATAAACTGAATAATTCAATCTGCAGAATTTAAGCGATTATCTTGAATAAGATCACTCAACTTACCTTCAAGCGATTCGATTTTATATTTCAGAGACAAGATTGAATCTTTTAAACGTGAATTTTTAGGTGCATCCGGATTCTTTAATTGATTAAAAACCTCTAATAATTCGCTGTGATGAGTGCTTAACCTTTCAATGTCACTTTCAATAGCCATTCTTGGTGTCCACAGAGCAAGTAAACTTTGCTCATAATCTTTGAGTTCTTGATGACTCATTGCATCTAATTCAGCCTTAGTTCTCATGGTTTAAAATCCGTCTTGCTATGAAGAGCTTTAAAAATCCGTTTTGTTGTTTCCTCTCTTACACTTTTCGGATCTCGTAAGATGCCACTAATCCAGAGGGCAAATGTCGGGTAGTCTGGGAAATTACTGAGGTCTGATAGCTCAGAAAGTTTAGATAAAATAGTGCTGTACTTGTTAATTTGAGCATCAGATAAATTGCAGAACATATCTATAGTTCTTTGATCTCGCTGAGGCGCTATTAATTTTGGCTTAGGTTTTTCTTTCACTATAAATTTAAAGCCAACTACTGAACGCCCTTTTTTTACATTTTCATAAGTGAGTTCAATATCTGTATTAGTTGTAATCTCATTTAATGAAGGCTTCATTACTCGGTCTTTTAAAT
>NZ_VPDG01000039.1:0-5986 GCF_013417805.1 Acinetobacter sp. YH12226
GAAGTTCATGCGCGTGTGGCAGTTCTGAATAGATTTACGGAATTAGGTAGACCTCACACCCAAGTTGTCACTTAAATTTGAATGGATTGGGGAAAACTCAGCTTTTGAATGTTTATGCAACAAAGCCGAATTAACATAATACACGTTATCCGAAATTCTATTTTTTATTATATATAAATCATATCTTTATAGTTTTTTAAAAGCCCAATTCAAGTAAATTGGGCTTTTTAAATAATTTATTAGGTTCCATGTTGATTATTTAAGCAATGTTCCGTGAATTTATTTAATTTTAATAAACATCATCCTATTTTTTGTGAGTCATTATTTCATATGTTAGAACTGAAATCGGTTCCTAAAAAATAGGGGACGTGGTTGATTATAAGAAAGGAAAAATGGCACAGAAAGACATTTTTTAGATGGAGGTTCAACTTACTCCGACTTGTGTAAAAGTTGTACGTGCCTTTCAATGACATTCTATGCATCGCAAATGAAAAAAAAGTGAGTCGGCTGAAGATTGATCTTCAGCTTTGAATCCCGTTTAAAACTGATCTTTGAGAGTTCTTAAGCGCTGGAATTCTTCCACGCTTTCTGCACGTAGAAAAGGATTGGTTTGCAATTCATCTTCAATACTACTTGGCAGCGTGCACTGGCCTACCATACGCAAACGCTCAATCTGCTCGAAGCGTTCCAGAATCGCTGGATTGTCTGGTTCGACATGCTTGGCAAACTGGGCATTCGATAAGGTGTATTCATGGGTGCAATAGACTTGGGTGCGCGGTGGCAAGGCGGCCAGACGGGACAGAGAATGATACATCTGTGAATAGGTGCCTTCAAAAACCCGGCCACAGCCCATGGCAAATAAGGTATCACCGCAGAAAAGCACATCAATAGCATCAATAAAATACACAATATGGCCGAGGGTATGCCCGGGTACAGCAATCACCTGGATATCTATTCCATGAAAATTAAAATGTTCTTCATGCCCAAGCGGATGGGTGATAAACGGAATTTTGCTTAATTCTGCCCGTGGTCCATACACGGGCAGATTTTTTCCCTGGATCAGTCCCGGCACACCGCCAATATGATCTTTATGCCAGTGAGTCAGCCAGATTTGACTTACGGTTAAACCGTGCTCGGTACAATAGTCATGTACCAATTCTGCTTCGGTTGGATCAATCACGGCCACCTGATGCGACGCGGTATGTTCAAGCAACCAGATATAATTTTGCAGTGAATTCTGGACATCAATACAGTGAATTTTAAAAGGCATCATAGCGCATCAGACCAAATGAAGATTAAGGATAAAGTAGCATAATTTCGGGTGTTCTGGGGCTTGTCGATATCATCTGATCATCCGCGATTATTTTCATTTATCCTAAATTTGAAAAATTTATGATTCCGGATCATCAAGGCTTACAGCATTGCCGATGGTATAAAAATGCCCGCCGGCTACATGATGAATACTTTTCCATTCTTCATCCACTTCATGATAATGCCAGTGGCCGTCGCGGAAGACCCGATCATCGGCATAGGCTGCAATCACCTTGCCTATAAACAGGTCATGCATTTGCTGGTTATGCGGCTCAGAAATCAGCTCGCAGAGTATCCAGGCCGCACAACCTTGTACTAGAGGAATATCAGAACCAGAAAAATGAAATAGTTCTACTCCTGATTGTGCCAGTTTGTCCGGCACATCATGCAGGCTCTGCGTACCCAGACGATAGACCATATTCAGTTGTTTCAATGTTGGAATTTGCAGCGCGAAATAACCTGAATTTTCAATAATATTTCGGGTTTTGGTGCTTTTATCCAGAACCACAGTCACTTTTGCGGGGCTGAATTCCAATGCGCATGCCCAGGCTGCTGCCATAACATCTGTATCCTGCTGATCTTGAGCAGATACCAGTACAGTAGGGCCATGGGTAATCAGACGATAAGCTTTTTCTAAGGGAACGCTTTGAATATGGGAGTTTGTCATGCCGCACCATTTACGATATTTATTTAACAGGCTAGATTAATGAGATCATTAACATATTCAAGTTCATTCTTGCAAAAAAGCTTTTAAACTAGAGATCGTTATATTCAGGAATTCAAAAAATGAAAATGTACCAGGTCGATGCGTTTACCGCGGAACTGTTTAAAGGCAATCCCGCAGCCGTGATTGTGCTGGAGGACTGGCTCGAAGATGGTCTGATGCAAAATATCGCCTTGGAAAATAATCTGTCTGAAACAGCTTTTGTTAAAGTTATCGATAGTGATAATTATGCGATCCGCTGGTTTACGCCAACCAAGGAAGTGGATTTTTGTGGTCATGCGACATTGGCCAGCAGCTTTGTACTATTCAATCAATTTGATACGGGGAAAACGATTCATTTTCATGTAAAAGATTTGGGAATTTTTGTGGTCAGCCAGGATGCGGATGGCAAGATCAGAATGAACTTTCCAATCCGTCGTGCAGAGCCAGTTGCTGAATATCCTGAGGCCTTAAGACAGGCTTTGAATAAACCGTTTAAACAGGTTTATCTGAACGCGCAGGGCTATATTGTTGAATATGAATCGGTACAGGATGTGCTGGATGAAATGCCTGATTTTGAACTGTTAAAACAGTTGAATGGCAAGCGTACAGCCATTACTGCTCAGAATACCTATTTAGACGTCGCGATCACTTCACAAGATACCCAATACGATTGTATTTCACGTTATTTTGCACCGAGTAATGGAATCAATGAAGATCCGGTAACAGGTTCAATTCACACCGGAATTGCACCGCTGTGGGCCGAAAAACTGGGTAAAAATGAACTGGTCGCCTATCAGGCATCAGCGCGTGGTGGGGTGCTATATTGTGCCTTGCAAGATCAGGATCGAATTGAAATTTCCGGTTATGGAAAATTATATATGCAAGCTGAAATTTATCTTTAATTTTTTAATTACATAGAACTACATGTCGTCAGGTGAGGCGGCATGTTATTTTGATGGTCCGGCTTGGAATAGATTATTCAGAAAAAGAATCATTCTCTAAGATGGGCGCGAATAAAAATTTATATTTATAATTTGGATGAAGAATGTTGCTACGTTATAAAAATTTAAGTCTGGCTATTATATTGTCTGGCTGTAGTGTACTAAGTTTTGCACAGCCTGTTTTGGTGAAAACGGAACAGAATATTGAAGAATACCGACTGGATAATGGACTGCGCATTATCCTGGCACCGAATGATAAAGAAAATAAAGTTTTTATGAATACGGTCTATCTGACCGGCTCCCTGAATGATCCTCAAGGCAAGGGCGGTCTGGCGCATCTGCTGGAACATTTGGCCTTTAAAGGCACAGAAAATGTCAAAGGGGATGAATTCCAGCGTCGACTGGATCAATATACCTTGATGACCAATGCCAGTACCGACTATTACTCAACCAAATATACTAATGTGATCCGTCCTGAAAAAATTGCGCTGAGTGAAGTCATTTTTCTCGAAGCCGAACGCATGGACAAGCTGGTGCTTCAGGAAAAATATGTACCGACTGAAATTGATATTGTAAAACGCGAGCGTGAAATTCGTCTGGATCAGCCATTTTCAGTATTGATCGATCAGGTGTTTAAATCTGCTTATGGCAATCAGTATTTAGGCCGTTTGCCAATTGGTGACCTAAATGAGCTGCAATCCATCAATATGCAGGAGCTGAACCGTTTTTACCGTCAATGGTATGCACCGAATAATGCCTTTATGGTGATTTCAGGCAAGTTTGACAAGGCCGAGGTGTTAAAACAGCTGGATACGCATTTCAGTCCGATTCAGTCTCGAAGTGTACCGGCGCAAGTGAAAGTGCCGGCGCTTAAACCCGAGCAGATCAAACAGCGTGAATTTACAGTAAAGAAAGGCAGTGATCTGGCCAAGTTTAATATTTATTTAAACCAATCAGAAGAAAACATTAAAACGGCTTTGGCTGTTTCGCCAACGCTCTATACTTTGCAGCCAAGTGGACATCTCTATCAGAATATGGTGGAAACTGGAAAGTCAACTGCGGTGCAATCTAGTACCTGGCTGGATAAAGACTTTAATCTGGTGTTTATGGGAGCAATCTACGCACCGAATCATCAGGCACAAGCGATAGAACAGGGACTGATTCAAGGTGTAGAACAGAGCCAGCCATTTACCGAAGCAGAATTAAACCGGGCTAAAAATCTGACCCGGAATCAGGCTGACAATATTAAAAATAGTGCGACTGCTTTGGGTTCACGTTTAAGTGATTATGCTGTGGCATATTCGGGTGACTGGAGTCAGTATTTTAAAGATCTGAACGCGATTCAAAACCTGAATGTCAATCAGGTCAATCAGGTCTATAAGAGTTTTTTAAAACCTGAATATCGTATTTCTGGCAATATTTTACCGACCCCGGAAGATCAGAAAAAAGCGCAGGAACTGACACAAACAGAAGCCCCGGCAAAAACTCTGGATCAACAGGCTGAAGCAGAAGAGCCTCTGAAAGATGTCAGTGTTTATCAGGCTGAAGTGAAGCAATATGTACAGGAATCCAAGCAATATCTGTATAGCAAGGATCAGCAGATTCAGCGTGGCAAGTTGAAAAATGGCATTAAATACGCGCTGTTTCCGACCACTACACGCGATGACAAGGTCTATGCCACAATTTCTCTAGATTTTGGTACCGCTCAAAGCCTGATGAATAAAGGCGAGATTCTGGATCTGACCGCTTATTTAATGTTGCGCTCATCGAAAACCCAAAGCTTGCAGCAGATTGCCGATAAAATTATTGAAGTAGGCGGTTCGGCGACTGCCAGTGCATCCGGCAATGGCCTGACCTTGCAGATCAGCGCCAAAAAAGAAAAGTTTGAAGAGTTTTTCCAGTATGTGGTTGATGTACTGAAAACGCCGGCATTTGAGCAAAGCCAGTTTGACTTGATCAAGAGTCAAACTTTATCCAGTCTGGATCGTCCTTATACTGAACCAGATACGGTGTCGAGCTTGACGATGGCCCGAACGATCGAGATCTATCAGCCTGGCGATCTGCGTTTCCATTTCGAGCCGGAACTGGCCAAAAAACAGTATCAGAAAGCGACTCGCGAACAGGTTATGGCACTGTATCAGCAGTTTTTAAAAACCCAGCATGCACAAATCGCGGTCACAGGTGAGTTTAATCCAAAATCGATGCAAAAAACGCTGAAAAACAGTTTCTCAGACTGGAAAGCTACACAGCCTTATGAGCGTCTGAAATCGGAATATCGAAGCTATCCAGCCCAGAAAATTCATGCGTTGTCTGAGCAGCGTGAATTCGGGAGTTATGAGGCATTCATGAGCATGCCGGTCGGCGCAGATCATGCCGATGCACCTGCATTACAGGTATTTCGATATATTCTGGGTGATTCACAGTTATCGTCACGACTGGCACAAGAGCTACGCGAGAAAAATGCCCTAGTCTATGGTTTTAGTGCAGATGTGCAACTCGATGAATGGGCAGATGTGGGCGCCATGATGATTAGTGCCAATTATACGGCTGGAAAATCCGCACAGGTTTCTCAGGCAGTGCATAAGGTACTCAATGAACTGCTGACACGTGGCGTGACTGAACAGGAAGTCGAAGCGGCAAAAGCCAGTATCTTGAAACAGCGTTTAACTGCACTCGAAGATGATCGCCGTATTCACACTATGTTGATTCCACAGCTGGAAAAAGACCGTAATCTGGTTTACCGGGAAAAACGTGATCAGGCGATTGCTCAACTGAGCAAAGCCGATATTGATGCCATGATCAAAAAATACATCAAGCCGGACCAGCTGGTGGAAGTGATGGCTGATCAGTACGGTAAGCAAGTTAAAACATCATAGTGTTGATAAAAAATCCCCTCAAGTGAGGTAATGCCAGTCAGTTAAGAAATTGACTGGCATTTTCTTGGATATTTTTGTGCTTTAATTTTCACTACTCGCGGACATTGCCTTTGCCTTTTTTCAGGTAATACAAATATTTTAGATTGTTCAAA